>NZ_JAZGJQ010000004.1:0-174565 GCF_036408855.1 Olsenella absiana | reverse complement strand
GCAATCATAGGCGGATGACGCGGAAACGGCCCCTCCCGGGGCCGTTTCAGTTCCAGATCGTTGTTTTCGCCCGCTGAGCTGGGCCTATGCCGGAATCTCTCCCACAGAAACCACCGAAGAGCCGAAAATATGCGCGTTGGCTAAAGCACTTTTTTGTCCGAGCGGCAAAAGGCGACCAGGCGGATGCGGGGTATCAACCTGCCCACGTGGGATCGTGGTGGCAACGCAATGCAGGCTTTTGGAAGCCCTGTCTGCTGGTGGCCTTGGTAGTTGCCGCGGTGGGTGGCGTACTGATGCTGATCTGCCTTATTGCTTGCGGCTTTAACCCGCGGTCGCTGCCCGTGCTTCCCGAGCTTCACGTTTGGGGTGTCTCCGTGGGTCTGGATTTGGCTCATTGGGTGGCGCACATCGGATAGCGAGTACAGCATCCGTACCCATGTGCAATTCAAATGCAAGGGAGGAGCTCATGCCCAAGCCGCTGAAGTTGATAAACCCGTTCAAGCCTACGGCCGGCATGACTCCGCCCGTGCTCATTGGCCGCGAGGGCGTAATCGATGATTTCGTTGATGGTTTGGACAAAGGGCCTGGTGCCCCGAGTCGCCTCATGAGAATTACGGGTTTGGGAGGCTCGGGGAAGACCGTTCTTCTCACCCAGCTGGGTGACATCGCCGCCGACCGTGGCTGGACGGTGGTCAACGTGTCGGGCAGGGAGCCGCTCTGTGCCTCCATCCAGGAGCAGCTTGCACACGACACGCGGCTCAGGTCGCTTGACATCAAGATCTCGCTTCCCGTCGTTTCCGCGGAGGCGCATCTGGGTGGCGCGGCGGAGGAGCTGTCGTTCCGGGAGGTGCTGACCCGCGCGACGCGCTCGCTTACCAAGCACGGCTCGGGCCTGCTGATAACCGTGGACGAGGTGCAGGACGCCTCCTACGAGGAGATGGCAACCATAGCCACGAGCGTCCAATACATGATTCGGGAGCAGCAGGACATTGGCCTGCTGTTTGCGGGCATCACCACGGGAGTGCTCGACCTCCTGAACGGCGAGGGAATCACGTTCCTGCGCCGTGCGAAGGCGGAGGAGCTTGCCAGCATCCCAACGGAAGAGGTCGCCCGCGCACTCAGGAAGACGATCGAGGCGTCGGGCCTGCACATCGACGACGACGCGCTGGCCTACGCGGCCGGGTAGTCGCATGGCTACGCGTACCTGATCCAGCTGGTCGGCTACTACGTCTGGCGAGAAGGGCGCCGGCACTCGCGGGAGTCCGTCACCATCACGCTGGCGGATGCCAGGCGCGGTTCCGAGGTTGCGTTGCAGGAGTTTGGCTCGTCGGTCTTGGAGACGGCCATATTCGGACTGACGAAACCCGCCGTGGACTACCTGCTGGCGATGACCGAGGACGAGGGCGCGTCATCCACGTCAGAGATCGCCAAGCGCATGGGCATGCCGGCGTCAAGCGCCAACACGTACCGTAGGATTCTGATAAAGCGGCAGATAATCGAGAGCACGGCGCCGGGGTTCGTGGCGTTCTCGATCCCGTTCATGCGCGAGTACCTGCTGCAGCACCGTGCCGACATCCTCGCGCGTTACGGGGCGTAGCCGGCGCAGTCACTGCTCCAGCGTGGCCCGCAGCTGTTCCAGGAACGCCTCGCACGCGGGCGAGAAGATCCTGTGCCGCTTCCACGCGACCACGGACCCGGTGGTGAGGGCGGGCTCCAGCGGCAGGAAGCGCAGCGCGTTGGTTTGTAGTTGGAGCAGGTGGTTGATGCCGAGGACGCATGCGGTGCCCGCCTCTGCCAGGAGCGCGGCGTTGCCGATGAGGTCGAAGGTGCCCACCACGTTCAGGCGTCCCGGCGTAACGAGGCCGCCTGACCAGGTGGCCAGGTCAAACGTCCGGTGCGTGGTGCGCGAGCTCACGAGCAGCGGCATCTGCACCAGGGTCTGCGGCGTCACGCGGTCCAGCGTGGCCCACGGGCCGTGCGTTCCCACGACGACGCCCACCGTGTCATGGGTCGGCAGCTTGAGGCTGTCGTACTTCTCCACGTTTACTGGCTCGATCATCAGGGCAAAGTCCACAAGGCCGCGCTCCAGCCGCTCCTCCACGGCGTCGGCGTTGCCGGTGTAGAGCTGGCAGGTCACGCGGGGATGGTCGCGGCGCAGCTCGGCAAAGGCGTCGGTCAGCACGCGCATGGCCTGGGTCTCGCCGGCGCCAATGCGGACGACGCCCGCCACCTCGCGCTTGGTGCCCATCTCGTCCTCGGTCTGCTCCACCAGCTGCATGATCTCCTCCGCGCGCTGGCGCAGGCGCATGCCGTCCGCGGTCAGCGTGGTCGCGCGGTTCGTGCGCACAAAGAGGGTGCATCCCAGCTGGCGCTCGAGGTCGGCCATCTGGCGCGACAGCGTGGGCTGCGTCACGTGCAGGACGTTGGCGGCCTCGGTCATGTTCTGCTCGCGCGCGACGGCGAGGAAGTACCTCAGGGTTCGCAGTTCCATGGCAATGCCTCATTTAAAAGTAGATAGAGGGATTGTTTCGCTGGCCGGGGTCCTTCGAAGGCCGATGCCAACAAGAGAAAGCACCTACAGGAGACTATCGCGTGAGCCCGACCTGACCAAAACGAGCTCCAATTCTTCTCTCTCGACCTGGTAGATGAGCAGCCAATCGGCATCAATGTGCAGCTCTCGGTAACCCTTCCAGTTGCCCTTGAGCGCATGGTCTCGCAGCCTAACGAGCGTGGACTCGTCCTCCTCGAACAGTGCTGTGATTGCATCCTGGAGCAGTGCCATGTCGAAATGCTTCTTGCGAAGTTTCTTTATGTCTCGCTCGAATATGGGCAACGCACGGATGGACCTAAGCATCCAAGTCTGCCATCAGGTCGGATACGGATGCGTAACGCTTGCCCTCACCGGCTTCAGCCTGGCGGCGAGCCTCTATGCCGTCGGGGTCCTCGACTGAGGGCCTGAAGGGAAGGGCCTGGTCATGAACCGACTGGCGGAGGAAGATGTTGACCGCCGTAGAGATATCGAACCCCATCTGGTTGAAAAGCTCCTGCGCCCGCTTCTTGAGGTCAGGGTCCGTTCGTATGCTTAGCCTTGCTTCCGACATGATTCCTCCCATCAACTATCCCCAGTACAATGTATACCCATTGTATGCCTATTGGGTGCATATTGGAGGTCAATCCTGGTGTCGTGACAGGTCTCCCTACGGCATCGGCCGGGTAGTTGCCTCGTCTGGCTACCAGTCTAGGTACTAGATTTTTATCAGTAGAAATAGATAGAACGTATGACAAAATCACGTACATAGGCATTTTACATTGCCAGCTCTTGTCACTACCGTAGTAGCTAGCAAGAGGGGCCGTGCGCCCGACGACGCAACCACAGCGGAGGTGCCCATGGGACGAGTCCTGGTCCTGTACTACAGCTGGTCAAACGGCAACACAGAGCGCGTGGCGCAGGAGCTTGCGGATGCCTGCGGCGCCGACGTTGAGCGCATTCACACCGCAGCGCCCTACCCCAAGGACTACAACCGGACGGTAAGCCAGGGAAAGCGCGAGGTCGAGAAGGGCTTCGAGCCCGAGCTGATGTCCCTGCATCATGACCCGGCGGACTACGACGTGATTGCCGTGGGTACGCCCACCTGGTGGTACACCATGGCGCCCGCCGTTCGCACGCTGCTGAACTCGCGGGAGTGGAACGGCAAGGTCGTTGTGCCCTTCTCGACCTGCGCCGGCTGGGAGGGCACCGCACTGGACGACATGGCGGCGCTGGCAAGGGGCGCGCGGGTGGCCGAGCCGCTCACGGTCACGTTTGGGTCCGACGGCGGCGACCGCATGGTGACGGATCCGCGCAAGGTTACGGATTGGGCTGGCCGCGTGGCCGCCCTGGCATAAGGAGGAACTGACATGAAGCAGACGGCAGGCAGGAACGCACTGGGCGAGTTCGCCCCCATGTTCGCGCACCTCAACGACGACGTGCTCTTTGGCGAGGTGTGGGACCAGGAGGCCATCTCCACCAAGACCAAGTGCATCGTCACCATCGTGGCCCTGATCTCGCAGGGCATCACCGACAGTTCGCTGCGCTACCACCTGGAGAACGCGCGCAACCACAGTGTCACGCGCGCCGAGGCGGCAGCCATCATCACGCACGCAACCATGTACGCCGGCTGGCCCAAGGGCTGGGCTGCCTTCAACCTGGCAAAGGAGGTCTGGAAGGACGACGAGCCCGTGGCTCAGGATGACGTGCGCATTGCCGACCCGTCGGGCCTTTCCAGGGAGTTCCCCAAGGGCGAGCCCAACACTGCCTACGCGCAGTACTTCGTGGGCAACAGCTGGCTGGCCCCGCTGGGCGACCCCCAGCTGGGTGCCGCCAACGTGACCTTCGAGCCAGGCTGCCGCAACAACTGGCACATCCACCACAAGGGTGGCCAGGTGCTCATCTGCATCGCCGGCCGCGGCTGGTACCAGGAGTGGGGCAAGTCCGCGCAGGAGCTGAAGCCGGGCGACGTGGTGAGCATCCAGCCCGAGGTCAAGCACTGGCACGGTGCCGCGGCGGACTCGTGGTTCCAGCACATCGCGTTGGCCGTGCCCGCCGAGGGCGCCAGCGCCGAGTGGCTGGAGCCCGTTGACACCCAGGCGTACGAGCAGCTGTAACGTGAACGGGGGACGGAGGTTTGTTCATTTGCGAGGGCGCCTTTAGCCGAGCGTGTCTGGAACTGCACGCCTCCAATCGAGTGCATCCCCAGTCGAGCGCCCCTCCGTCCCAAACATGCAAGCAGTTAGGAATACCGACGTGCAGAGGAACGTGCGCAAGGGCATAAAGGTTTTCGTCGACGTGGCCATGCTCCTGGACCTGACATTCCTTGTGGTGCGCTCGCTCACGGGATTCGCCATCCACGAGTGGTTGGGCATCGGCTTCTTTGTGCTGGCCATTGCCCATAACCTTTTGAATCGCGCCTGGTGGAGAGCGCTTTTTAGGGGACGGTGGACGCCGCTGAGGGCGGTGGTCGCCGTTCCCATCCTTTTGCTCGTGGCAATGGGCGTGGTCATGCTGCTGACGATTGGGCCGCTCACGACGGTGCTGCCCCTGCGCCTGCCAAGCCCCCTGGGCGTCTGGACGTCGCGTTCCGTGCACGCGGGGATCGCATGCTGGATATACGTGCTGACGCAATTCCACGTGGGGACGCATTGCGGTCGCGGCCTGCTGGGCTGGTGGAGAAGTGCAAAGGGCTCGGCGCGCCTGTTCTCCGCTGTAGCCTGCCTTGCACTTCTTGCCCTGGGTGTCTAAGACTTTGTAGTCATGGGATTCCCCGTGCACCTGGCGTTTGCGTACGGGTTCACGGGCATCGCCGTCGATGCGCCCGTGGCCTATGGGGTGCTCGAAGTGCTGCTGGCGGGATTTCCCTTCGCGTTCCTAGGTGCTTTGGCTCGCGTATTGTCAGGTCGCGGCGCTCGTTCGGGTGTCGGCGTCACGGAAAGATAGGAGTGAGGCATGGGGAACCACACGGACTTTACTCGCAGGACGTTCGTTACGGGTGCGCTTGCGCTCGTAACGGGGTTGGGCCTTTCGGCATGCGCAAGCGGCAGGCCCGCACAAGCTGGCGACAGTTCGAGCTCCTCGCAGTCTTCCTCCCAATCTGCGGCTGCCGCCTCAGGCTCAAGCGACGGCGCAGCGGGCGAAAGTGGCTCCCGCAAGGTTCTGGTGACGTACTTCTCGGCCCAGGGCCACACCAGGCGTGTCGCAGAGCGCATCGCCCAGGACATCGGTGGCGACACGTTCGAGGTCGTGCCCACCCAGGTCTACTCGGATGACAATCTGGACTACAACGATGACACCAGCCGTGTCAGCAAGGAATACCAGGATCAGAGCCTTCGCGACGTGTCTCTGCGGCAGACGACCCCGGACGGCTGGTCCGACTACGACACCGTCCTTGTGGGGTACCCAATCTGGTGGGGCGACTACGCCTGGCCCATCACTCACTTCGCCAGTGACAACGACTTTACGGGCAAGAAGGTCATCCCGTTCTGCACGTCCATAGCTTCCGGCCTGGGCAGCTCTGCAAAGAATCTGGCCACGGTTGCGGGAACTGGCGACTGGCAGGACGGCCAGCGCTTCGGGGAGAACCTGAGCGAAAGCGACGTCGACGGCTGGGTAAAGGGACTCGACCTTTAGGGACGTGCTGGCCGACTTACTGAGACCGATGTCACGGATTAACTCCCCGTATGTAAGGCAAGACAATGACAAGGCTTGAACCAATGGGTGGGCTTAAGGCCCAGTTCAGTCCGGCGTTCGCGCGTGACGTGGAGCGGCTGCGGAAGAAGCATGTGGACGACGGTCCGCTTGCCGAGGTCCCAAGACGGCGCGGTTAGCATGCAGGAGCTGCTGCGGCGGCTTGCGGAGAGCGTCGCGAGCAAGATCACTGCATCGTCGATCGTGTCCTCGGTGAAGCCGAGCTCGCTCAGGCGCTTGACCACGCCAATCTCGTCCATTCACGTGCCCTTGCCTGCGGTAACCGGGGCGTTGCGGATGCGTCGCCATGACGCGCCCGGGGCTACAATGCCCCGTGCCGTCGCATCGCCGGCTGTCGTGCCGCCGATGCGGGCGAGTTGCGAAAGGAACCCTGTGGACAGCCTCGTCTTTAGCATCAACGCGACGTCTCCCATCTTCCTCACCATGCTGCTGGGCATGCTCCTGCGGCGCCTGGGGATGATGGACGACCGCTTCGCGGACTACCTCAACGCCTTCGTGTTCAAGGTGGCGCTGCCGGTCCTGCTGTTTCAGGACCTTGCGACGCAGGACTTCGTAGCCGCCTGGGATGGGCGCTTCGTACTGTTCTGCTTTGTCGTCACGGCGGCGAGCATGGCGGCGATCGTGTTGCTGTCCCGCCTGGTGGTACGGGACGTGCCCCAGCGCGGTGAGTTCGTCCAGGCGAGCTACCGCAGCTCGGCGGCCATCCTGGGCATCGCGTTCATCAATAACGTCTATGGGAGCTCTCCCACCACCATGGCGGCCCTCATGATCCTGGGGAGCGTCCCGCTCTACAACGTGTTCGCCGTGGTGGTGCTCACACTCACGGCAGGAGGGGACGGCTCTTCTCGCCCGTCTGTGGAGTCCATGGTGCGAAAGGCGGCGCATGGTGTCGTCACCAACCCCATCATCCTGGGGATCGCCGCGGGATTCGCGTGGTCGCTCCTGGGCCTGCCCGTGCCCAAGATCCTGGCGTCCACCATCAGCAACGTGGCGGTGCTCGCGACGCCCCTGGGCCTCATGGCAATGGGGGCGCAGTTCAGGTTCCGCTCCGCGCGCGGGAGCCTGGGCGTTGCCGGCGTGGCGAGCCTCATAAAGCTCGTGGGGCTCGTTGCGGTCTTCATGCCCCTGGCCATCCACCTGGGGTTTCGTAACCAGCAGCTCATCGCCCTGCTCGTGATGCTGGGCTCCGCCTCCACGGTGAGCTGCTACGTGATGGCGCGCAACATGGGTCACGACGGCGTCCTCACCTCGACCATCGTGATGATGACCACGGCGGGCTGCGCGCTTACGCTCACTATGTGGCTCTGGATGCTGCGTGCCGGAGGCTTCGTGGCATAGGGGAGAAGGGCACTAGAATGCGCCTCGCGCCCGCCATCACTCCTCCGGCGTGAGGAGCGTGAAGAGGTTCTTGCGGCAGACGATGAGCCCCTCGCGCCTCATGCGGCCCAGCTCCTTCGAGAGGGCGGAGCGGTCCACGTTGAGGTAGTCGGCGAGCTGCTGGCGGTCGAAGGGAATGGAGAAGCTCGTCGAGCCGGCTTGGACCGCCTGGGCGTTGAGGTAGGCCATCACGCGCGCGCGAATGCCCTTGGGCGCGGTGAAGAAGCTCTTGCGGGAGAGCATCAGGTTCTTGCGAGCCGAGTCCATGAGCAGGTTGTTCTCGAGCGCGATCGCCCAGGGCTGTCGCTCCTTGGCCAGGCGCCCGAGTGCGCCGACCCTGAGGAAGAGGACGCGGCAGTCCTCGTTGGCGCGCACGTCCACGAGGAGCGGCTCGTTCTCCAGCAGGGCGTAGGACTCGGCGAAGGCGTTCTTGGGTCCGATGCTGCCGAGGATGGTGCGGTTGCCCCAGACGTCTCTGCTCTCGATGGTGACGCTGCCCTCGAGCACGATGCCGATGCGGTCCGTGATGGTGCCAACCCCCAGTATGAGGTCCTGCTTGCGATAGCGACGCTCCTGCGCGAAGAGCGCCGAGAGGGCGCGATCGATCGAGGCGGGCTCCATGCCCCGGAAGAGTGGGGTCCCCTGCACCGGTGCGGCGTCCATATCATCGTCCTCTTTCTCCATATGTGGTCACCACCACATACTGTACCCATCGCCGATCGGAGAATAGCCGTGGTCGATAAATGAGTGCGCCGTGGTGACAAAAGACGGCCCGGCGGCCACGCGGGTCGGCCCGGCGGTGACGGGGGCCGGCTCGAGAGGCGACGAGAGCCGTCCGGTGTCAGAGGCGTCACGCGCGGCGTCTAGAAGAAGGGGGCTCACATGGGAAGGAACTACGGTCAGGTCTTCCGGCTCGAGTCCGAGACCCCGTCCGTGGAGGGGTGTACCATCTCGAGGGAGGTCACCGGCGGTGCGACCTACTTCGCGCTGGGCGCGGGCACGAGCATCAGCCCCGAGTCCCACCCGGAGGCGAAGCTGGTCTTCGTGACCACGGGCGAGCTTACCGCGAGCGTGGACGACAAGGACCACGCGGTTCGCGCGGGCGAGGCCCTTCTCGTCCCGGCTGGCGCGCTCTTTGGTGTCGAGGCCGGTCCGGACACCGGCTATGTCGATTTCGGATGCGAGGGAGCGAACATGGACAAGCAGGGTATCGAGGCGGGCGTCGCGCAGGAGCTCGCGGGGCTGGCGCCCTACCAGGACGGGGTTATCGTGAACCGCGACGTGCTCCGCACGCCGGGGATGAAGCTCGTGGTGATGGCCTTCGACGAGGGCTGCGCGCTCTCCGAGCACGCCGCTCCGGGCGAGGCGCTGGTCATGGCGCTCGACGGCGAAGCAACGATCACCTACGAGGGCGTCGAGAACAAGGTTAGGGCGGGGGAGTGCTTCCGCTTCGCCAAGGGCGGCCGCCACGCGGTCAAGGCCGACACCCGCTTCAAGATGGCGCTCGCCGTCGGCCTCGCCTAGCGAGCACGAACCAAGCAACCAACCAAGCACCGATAAGGGCAACCGCCTGAGGATAGGAGCGAAAATGATGGACACCCCGATGTTCTGCTTCCAGTGCCAGGAGACCGCCGGATGCAAGGGCTGCACCCGCGCCGGCGTCTGCGGCAAGACCCCCGAGGTCGCCGGCCTCCAGGACCTTCTCATCTACGTGACCAAGGGCACGTCCGCCCTGGCCTGCGCCCTGCGCGATGCCGGCAAGGAGGTGCCGGTCGCGGTCGACCGCATGGTCACGCTCAACCTCTTCACCACGATCACCAACGCCAACTTCGATGCCGAGGCCGTGACCGAGCGCATCGAGCGGACGCTCGCCTGCAACAAGGAGCTCGCCCAGACGCTGGGCAGCACCGAGGGGCTGCCCGCCGCCGCCCTCTGGCAGGGCGCGCGCAAGGACTTCTCCGCCAAGGCGCGCGAGGTCGGCGTCCTCGCCACTGAGGACGAGGACATCCGCTCCCTGCGCGAGCTGATCACCTACGGCCTCAAGGGCCTCTCCGCCTACACCTCGCACGCAGACGCGCTGCTGGTCCGCGACCCCGAGATTGACGCCTTCCTCCAGAGGGCCCTCGCGGCGACCCTCGACGACTCCCTCTCGGTCGACGACCTCGTGAAGCTGACCCTCGAGTGCGGGTCGTGGGGCGTCAAGGGCATGGCCCAGCTCGACGCCGCCAACACCAAGGCCTACGGCAACCCCGAGGTCACCGAGGTCGAGATCGGCGTGCGCAAGAACCCGGGCATCCTGGTCTCCGGCCACGACCTGCGCGACCTTGAGATGCTGCTCGAGCAGACGGCGGGCACCGGCGTGGACGTCTACACGCACTCCGAGATGCTTCCCGCCCACTACTACCCCGCGTTCAAGAAGTACCCGCACTTCGCCGGCAACTACGGCAACGCCTGGTGGAAGCAGACCGAGGAGTTCGAGAAGTTCCGCGGCCCGATCCTCATGACCACCAACTGCGTCGTGCCTCCCAAGGACAGCTACAAGGGTAGGCTCTGGACCACGGGCGCCGCGGGCTTCCCCGGCTGCGCGCACATCGACGCCGACGCCGAGGGCAACAAGGACTTCTCGGCCCTGATCGAGCAGGCAAAGACCTGCCAGGCCCCCGAGGAGATCGAGCAGGGCACGATCGTGGGCGGCTTCGCGCACGAGCAGGTCTTCGCCCTCGCCGACAAGGTGGTCGCCGCGGTCAAGTCCGGCGCCATCCGCAAGTTCGTGGTGATGGCCGGCTGTGACGGCCGCCACAAGACCCGCAGCTACTACACCGAGTTCGCCGAGAAGCTCCCGAAGGACGTCGTGATCCTTACCGCGGGCTGCGCCAAGTACCGCTACAACAAGCTCAACCTCGGTGACATCGACGGCATCCCCCGCGTCCTCGACGCCGGTCAGTGCAACGACTCCTACTCGCTCGCCCTCATCGCGCTCAAGCTCAAGGAGATCTTCGGCCTCGACGACGTCAACGACCTGCCGATCGCCTTCAACATCGCCTGGTACGAGCAGAAGGCCGTCATCGTCCTGCTGGCGCTGCTGTCCCTCGGCGTGAAGAACATCCACCTCGGGCCCACGCTCCCGGCGTTCCTGTCGCCCAACGTCACCAAGGTGCTGGTCGACAACTTCGGCATCGGCGGCATCACCACGGTCGACGAGGACCTCAAGCTCCTCATCGGCTAGCCTCCCGCGACAACCCTCCCGCGAGAATCCTCCCGGGAGAAGTCTCATGCGAGAAGACCGCGAGGTCCCGAGCTCATCGGGGCCTCGCGGTCGTTCGTCGGGCGCTGGGGCGACGGGTTGCCTGCTCGGCCTACGGCCGGGGCTTCCCGCAGTTGCCGCAGAAGCGCCCGGTGTTCTGCGCCCCGCACGAGCAGGTCCAGGGGCCGGCGGCAGGCTGGGGCCTAGGGCTCCCGCAGTTGCCGCAGAAGCGCCCCGTGTTCTGCGCCCCGCACGAGCAGGTCCAGGCGTCGGCTGCGGTGCCCGCCGCGCTCGGTGCACCCGGCGCGCCCGCTGTGGCGCCGCCCGTCGCCGGCCCGACGCCCCGAGGACCGCCCGGCGCGCCGCCCGGAGCCGTCGTGCCACCGGCCGCGCCCATGCCGTAGAGCCCTTGCATGTTGGCACCGCCGCCCAGGGCGTTGGCCATCCCCATGCCCATGAAGCCGACGGCCGCGCCCGCGCTGTTGGACGCCGCCATGCGCATGGCGTCCGCCTGCGAGGCGGCGAGGTTCGCCGCCGCCATCGTGGGGTCCCTCATGACCGCGGCCCTCTGCAGCTCCTTGATCATGGCCTCGTCCTCGGGGGACGCGATGATCGAGTTCACGCCGAGCGCCGCCACCTCGATGCCGCGCGTCTGCCCCCAGGACTCGGAGAGCTCCGCGTTGAGGGCCCGGGCGAGCTCCCTGGTGTGCGCGGGGACCGCCGAGTAGCGCACGCCCATGGCCGAGATGCGCGCGAACGCCGGCTGCAGGGCCGTGAGCAGCTCGCTCTTGAGCTGCGAGTCGATCCTGTCGCGTGTGAAGGGCTCCTCGACGTTGCCGCACACGTTCTTGTAGAACATGAGCGGGTCGACGATCCGGTACGAGTACTCGCCATTGCAGCGCACGGAGATGTCCACGTCCAGCCCGATGTTGTCGTCGACCACGCGGAAGGGGACGGGCGCCGCCGTCCCGTACTTGTTGCCCACGACCTCCTTGGCGTTGAAGAAGTAGACGCGCTGGTCCTTGCCCGTGTCGCCGCCGAACGTGAAGCGCGTGCCCACGCGCTCGAACGACGCCCGGATCCTCTCCCCGATCGAGTCGCCCCCGCCGAAGAGCAGGGTCGGCTCCGTCGAGCTGTCGAACACGAACTCGCCCGGCTCGCCGCAGGCCTCGACCACCGCGCCCTGCTCCACGACGATCATGTACTGCCCCTCGTTCACGGCGATCACGGAGCCGTTCGAGATGATGTTGTCCTCGCCGAGGACGTTCGACGAGCGTCCCTGCGAGGACGTCCTCTTGCGTCCCTTGGCGACGAGGGTGTCCGCGTCGAGCGCGTCGCAGTAGAAGTACTCGCGCCAGGAGTCGGCGAGAACCCCGCCTGCGGCACCTATCCCAGCCCTCAGAAGTCCCATGGTCCACGCTCCTTCCTCGTCGTGCCCTTCGGGCGCACATGCCCTCGGCATCAGGGTGATTCGTGAACCCCGACGGCGGAACCACCGGGCGTCCCAAAACGCCCGTCGAACGTTGGCCGCGCGACCCAAAGGGCGCGAGCCCCCGAGACTAGAATGGACGTATCGGCTGCCGCCGGCGCTTCCGCCGGGGCGCGCGGCCGTTGGGGACGCGAGTGAGGGGGACACCCGCGTGAGCAGGTCTGACGACACGCTTGTGCGAAGGGTCGTCGCCGGCGCGTGCGCCGGAGGGATCCTCCTGTGCCTGGTCCTTCTCGGCATGCAGGCCTTCGGCAGCGCACCCGCCCCCGAGCCTGGCAGCGCCAGGTTCCTGCGCGGGTCGCCTCTCAGGCCCTCGGGCTCATACGGCGTGGTACCCTCCTCCACCTCGGGGCTCGTGCTCCTCATGGCGCCGGCCGCGGCGCTGTGGGGCTTCTCGGTCCACGTGCGGTGCTCGGACGCGCAGGTACGCCACTGCCTCAAGGGCGTGGCCCTGCTCGTCGGCCTGTGGATGCTCGACGTGCTCGTCAAGTACCGCTATCCCATCGACGACCCCGGGCTCATAGCCTTCCTCTGGTACCTCTACTACGTGCCGATGACGCTCATCCCGCTGCTCTGCCTGCTGTGTGCCCTGCGCGCCTCCGCGCTGGACTCGAGGCCCTGGGCGCGCCTCCTTAGGCGGGCCGCCTGGGCGACGAGCGCCGCGGTCGTCGCCCTGGTGCTCACCAACACCTTTCACCTGCAGGTCTTCTCGTTCGACATGTCGAGGCCAGACTGGCAGGAGACCTACGCCTACAACTGGGGCTACTGGTTCGCGGTCGCGGTCTACGTGGCCGAGTACCTGGGCTTCTTCGCCCTCCTCCTCGCTGCGTCGCGCCGGAGGCTGCGCGGCGTCATCGCGCTCCTCGTCATGGCCGCCGTTCCCTTTGGCGCCTACTGCCTCATGTACGCCCTGCGCCACGAGCTTGCCGTCAAGACGAACTTCTCCCTCAACTACTGCCTGGTGGTGGTGCTGCTCCTGGAGCTCGCGCTGGACTTCGGACTCCTGCCCTCATACGCCTGGTACGGCGAGGCGTTCTCGCGCCTGTCCCTCGACCTCAAGGTCCTCTCGCGCGACGGCTCGGTCGCCTTCGCCACCGACTCGGCCACCCAGACGCCCGCCTGCGCCCTCGAGCTCGCACTGCGGGTCGCGCGCTCGCAGGAGCGCGGCGGGGTCACGAGGTTTCGGACCTCCGCCGTCCCCCACGCGCTCTTCAAGGCATACGGGGTGAGCGGCGGGGTGGCGCTGCTCACCGAGGACGTGGCGCCCCTGGACGAGCGGCGCCGCGTGCTCACCGAGCGGCAGGACCGCCTGCGCAGGAGCAACGAGGTCCTTCGCCACGAGAGCGGCCTGCGCCGCGAGCTGTGGCGCCTCGAGAGCGAGAAGCGCCTGCTCCTGGACGTCGAGGGGTCCATCGCGGACAAGGTGGGCCGCATGCGCGAGCTGATCGCCTCGCTGCCGAGGGGGAGCGGGGCGCAGGACCGCGCGCGCAGGCGCGACATGCTCGTCGAGGTCAAGCTCCTCGTCGCCTACTGCAAGCGGAAGGGGGCGCTCGTCCTCTCCGAGAGGAGCGACCCCGCGTTCGACCGCGACCGCCTGCAGCTCGTCTTCAACGAAACGGTCTCCGACCTGCGCTCCATCGGCGTCGACTGCGCCGCGGCGGTGAGCCTGGAGGGCGAGCTGCCGGCCGCCGTGGTGAGCGTGCTCTACGACTGCCTGTACGATGTGGTCTCGGTCGCCCTCTTCGCCGTAGACCCCATCCTCATGCTCTACGTGAGCGAGGACGAGAAGGGCGTGGGGCTGCGGGCGGCGCTGGACGCGGCGCGGATGGACGCGGGGCGCCTAGAGGCCGCCGCGGCGCGCCTGCGGGAGGACCTCGCCGGCTCCCGGGGCGAGCTCTCGCTCGAGCTGTCCCCGACCTCGTTCAACGCGGCGGTCCGCGTTCGCGTGCCCCGAGCCGTGCGACAGGGGGGTGGGGAGCCGTGAGCCACCTCTTCTCGATGAGGGTGTCGACGCTGATCGTGATCTGCGGGGTCGCCTACCTCCTCACCGCCGGCCAGACCGTCCACGCGTGCTTCGCCTCGATGCGGCGGAAGGGCGGCCCGCGCTGGCTTGGCGTCTGGTACGAGGCGCTGCTCGCCGTCCACCTGCTCTTCGCCTGCGCCGTGTCGAGCTCGGCCATGGAGAACCAGGGGGTCATCCTCCTGTGGCTGCACCCCATCCTCCTCGGGCTGGAGTCGCTGCTCTGGGCGAACGCCCTCGCCGCCGTGCTGGGGGGAGTCCTGGCCGTCCGCCTGCGTCGCCCCTGGATGCTGGGCGAGGTGGCGCTTCTCGCCCTCTGCACGCCGCCCGCCATCGAGGCCCTGGGGGAGGGGTCCTCGCTGCTCCTGATCGCCGACGTCTCCCTCTTCGCGGCGCGCGTCCCCGCGACGCTGGCGCTCGACGTCCGTGAGAGCAGGACCTCGGTCTCGCGGCTCTCGCTCATCGATGCGCTGGACGCCCTGCCCGAAGGCGTGATGTGGACGAACGAGGGCTACGAGGTGCTCTTCATGAACGACGCCATGCGCGCGACCCTGACGCGGCTGGGGCTTTCGACCGACCTCGCGGACGCGCGCGGGCTGTGGGGGAGGCTCGAGGGGGAGGCGCGCGAGGCCACGGGCGACGGGCTGCTCGTCGACGTGGGCGACGGCAGGACCTGCCTCTTCGTGCGCGACAGGGCGCGGCTGCGCGGGACGCCCTGCGAGCGCGTGATGGCGCTCGACGTGAGCGAGGAGGCGGCGACCAACGCGCGCCTCGAGAGCCTCAACCGGCTCCTGGAGGCCGCGAACGAGGAGCTGCGCGCCTCGATGCTCCAGGTGCGGAGGGTGGCCGAGGCCGAGGCGATCATGCGGGTGAAGGCCCGCGTCCACGACACCATCGGCGCGCGCCTCTCGATACTCCACCGCTTCCTGGAGGACGACTGCGACGACCCGGAGGCGCTCGAGCGGATCTGCGGGCTCCTCAACGGGATCATGGACGACCTCGCCGAGAAAGACCTGCCCGCCGCGAGCGCCGGCCTGGAGGCCATCCGCAGCGCTTTCTCGCTCGTGGGCGTGGACGTCAGGGTCGTAGGCGAGCTTCCGGCGGACGAGGCTGTGGCCCGCGCGTTCGCCGAGATTGCCCTCGAGGCGGTGACCAACGCCGCGAAGCACGCCCAGGCGCGGCGCGTGGACGTGAGGATCTGCCGCGGCCCTGGCGGCGCGGCGTCGCTGAGCGTGACGAACGACGGCTTGGCGCCGGCAAGCATCGTCGAGGGGACGGGGATCCCCGGCATGCGGCGGCAGGCGGCGGCCGTGGGTGCCTCGTTCGCCGTGAGGGGCGGCCCGCCCTTCTCCGTCGAGGTCGTGCTGCCGGCCGGCGCGCGACCGGCAGCCGGGACGGAGCCGGCGGACGAGGCGCCCACGGCTGGGGCCGGCGCGCCCACCCAGGAATCCAGCGACGAGAGGGGGCAGGCATGATTCGCATCGTGCTCGTGGAGGACCAGGCGATGCTCAGGGACTCGCTCGCCTGCACCATCAACGCGCAGCAGGACATGGAGGTCGTGGCCTCCCTCGCCGACGCCGCGGACGCGCTCGAGGCGACGCGCCGCACCGGGGCCACCTGCGCGCTTCTCGACGTGTGCACCGAGAACGACTCGAGCGGCATCGTGGCGGCGCGCCTCATCAAGGAGGCGCTGCCCGACGTCCGCGTGGTCATCATGACCGGGCTGCCCGAGATAACCTTCGTCGACCGCGCCCGGGAGGCGGGCGTCGACAGCTTCGTCTACAAGAACGTGGGGACGGGCGAGCTGCTCGGCATCATCCGCTCGACCATGGAGGGCTACTCGACCTTCCCCCTCTCCAAGCAGCGCATCATCCCCGACGGCGTGGAGCTCTCCCAGGTGGAGATAGACATCCTGCGCCTGGTGTGCGAGTCCAAGACGAGAAGGGAGATAGCCGCCGAGCTCTACCTCAGCGAGGGCACGGTCAAGCGGCACATTTCCGAGATCCTCGCCAAGACCGGCTACGACAACATCCTGCGCCTGGCGGTGCACGCCGTCTCCAACGGGCTCATCGTCCCCGGGATGGGCCGCCGGGACGAGTGAGGGGGCGGCCTCGTCGCCGGGGCCTCCGCCGTCTCGCCGACGGCCCGGCGTTTGGACGTCGGGTCATGCCCCGCGGCCCCGGATGGGCCGCGGGGCACTTCTGTTTGGGCCGGTCGCACGACACAATCTGTGTCGAGGGGCACTGGAGGACGCGGACGACCGCTTGGTGGAAGGGAGAGGCGACCATGGGACTGTTCGGAAAGATGTTCGAGAAGAAGACCTGCAGCATCTGCGGTGGCGAGATCGGGCTTCTCGGTAACCGCAAGCTCGAGGACGGCAACCTCTGCAAGGAGTGCGCCAGGAAGCTCTCCCCGTTCTTCAGCGACAGGCGGCGCTCGACGGTCGAGCAGATCCGCGAGCAGCTCGACTGGCGCGAGGCCAACCGGGAGCGCGTGTCCGCCTTCCACGTCACGCGCACGCTGGGCTGCGACACCAAGGTGCTCCTGGACGAGGACGCCGGGCGCTTCCTGGTGACCTCGACCTCGCGCTGGCGCGAGGCCAACCCGGACGTGCTGGACTTCTCGCAGGTCACGGGCTGCGATACCGAAACGCGCGAGACCCGCACCGAGCTGCGCTGGAAGGACAAGGACGGCGAGGAGCACAGCTACGAGCCGCCTCGCTACGACGTCGACTACGACGTCTACGTGACCATCCACGTGAACGTGCCCTACTTCGACTCCATCACGTTCCAGGTGAACGACTACCAGATCGAGGAGCGCGACTCGGTGGAGTTCCGCGAGGCGGAGCGGCAGGCGGGCGAGATCCGAGACGCCCTCACGCGGCTGCGCGAGGGCGAGCGCGAGAAGGTCGCCGCAGCCTCGGCTCCCAAGGTGGCGCGAACCTGCCCGTTCTGTGGCGCGACGACCATCCCGGACGCCAACGGCCGCTGCGAGTACTGCGGCGGGGCGATGGGTTCGTAGGGGTCCAGCCCGGGAAGCACGTCGAGTGCTTCATGTGGTTCAGCGACGGCATCGAGAGCGTCGACGAGCTGGTGAACGTCGAGGGCACCATCGAGGTCTACGACGAGGCCACGTACGACACGCTCGCCGAGTACCCGTTCGCGATGTAGCGAGGGGCGCGGAGCGGCAGGCACGCGCGAAGGAGGCCTCCGGCGCTACCCCCGGCGCCGGGGGCGCCTTCGTCCGCTACCGTCGCAGGCGGCGTAGCGCGTCCTTGGTGTCTGCGGGAACGCGCCGGCTCTCGATGCCCTTCCGGATCGCCATGCGCTGCAGCTGCGGGTCGATTCCCGGTGACCCGATCGCCTCCAGTGCGTCGTGCTCGCGGGTGACGAGCGCCTCCGCCAGGTACCAGGCGACCATCATGCGCACGTAGTACTCGCCGTTGTCGGCCGCGATCGCCAGGCACAGCTGCGACGGGTCGAAGCCCTCGCCGAGGAGGTCGCGCATGAGGACCGAGACGCCGAAGCGTCTGGTGTAGGTGTGCTCGGAGGCCATCCATCGCCGCGCGAGGGGGAGAAGGACCTCCTGCCGCCGCCCGCCCAGGGCCTTCTCGTCGTGGAACGCGCGCGGGTTGAGCGCGTCGCACACGCACCAGTTGTCCACAAGGGGGAGGAGCGCGTCCAGGAGGCGCACCGCGCGCCCCACCTCGCGCGTCTCGTTGAGCACGAAGGCGTGGACCAGGTACTCCTCGTACCAGCGGTGCGGCAGCTCGGCGAGGAACGCTTCGCGGTCGTCCGAGCGGGACACCTCCCGTGCCAGCTTACGGAGCCTGGGGACCCGCACGCCCATCATGGTCGCGGGGTCGGCCGTGGCCACGACGCGTGCGTTGAACTCGCGATACCCGCCGTCCTTGTCGGCAAGCTCGAGCAGCCTGTCCTCGACCCACCGCATGTGCGCTCCGCCCTCCCCTCGGGCTCGCCCGCAGCCTGCGCGGGGCAGCCCGCGACCTGGCTCCGGCTCACCCCACGGCTCCGGACCGCAGGTCGCTGCGGCCCGTGCCGTGGCTCCAGTATGGCAGGCTTCGCGGCGAGGAGGCCCCGGCCCGGCTCCTATACCGTCTGCGCGCGGGAGCGGCTGCGGCCGAGCGCCAGCCCCACGAGTACCGCCGCCACGCCGAAGAGCGCGCAGACGCCCAGGTTGCCCACAAGCGGCATTACGGTCGCGCCGCTCACCTCGCCCATGCCCGCGGCGCCGTCAATCACCAGCGTCGCCCAGTACGCCGGCGTGAAGTGCGCCACGGCGAGAAGCTCGTCGGGCAGCAGCGAGAGCCCCGTCCACGCCCCGCCGAGGAACGACATCACCATGCCTAGGATGTTCGCAAGCGCGTTGGCGGCGTTCTCGCTCACGCCAAGCTGCCCGGCGAGAAAGCCCACGCTTGCGGACACCAGCGCATAGACGAGAAGCGCTGCCCCCACAAGCGCCACCTGCACGGGCGAGCTCCCCAGCGCAGAGCCGCCAAGCACCGCAACCTCAAGGCAAAAGTTCCACGCCCAGGCGATAAGCGCGATCGTGACGCAGGCGCCGAGAAGCGCCAGGTTGCGCGTATGGGCGGGCTCGGGCGAGGCCAGCCTGCGGTCACGCACGGGCCGGCGCCCCACGGAGGACATGAGCACCGCGATGCAGACCATCGAGCTCGAGAAGATGGGGTACGAGGCAAACTCCGAGGCCGTGACGATGCTCGTCGGCAGGGGCGCCGCGACCTGCTCGATTATGCTCACCCGCGCGGAGCCTTCCCACGACGCGTCCGTGGCTGCAATCACGTCCGCCTCGCTGCCGCCCAGCGTCGCCGCCATGCCGTAGAGCCCGTCGGCGTAGCCGGTGGACTCCACGTCCACAAGCCTGCCGGCGCCCGAGTAGTACGAGACGTACGTCTCGAGGTCGGGCGCCTGGGCGCCGTGCCGCGCCGCGTCGAGCAGCTCCTCGCCCCAGCCCGCGGGAACGACGAGCAGGTAGCTCACTTGGTCGCGCGCAACGGCGTCCTGGATGGCGCGCTTCTCGTCCGCCACCTCCACCCGCCTGTTGCCCGAAAGCACGTGCCGTGCAAGCGCGGAGGAGAGCTCGGAGCCGTCGCGGTCGATGACGGCCACGTTCACGGAGGCCGGCTGGAACTCGCCTGTGGCTGCCTGGCTCGTGGAGAGCCCAATTATCACGCCCACGAGCGAAAGCATGACCAGGTAGATGGCTATGTAGATCCGGTGGGAGAGGAAGATCTTGAGGTAGGTCCTAAAGGTGGTCATACGAGGTCCTTCTCATGCGCAAGGACGCGAGGGCGAGAAACACGAGCGCCATCATCAGCAGGGCGACGAAGCTCTCGAGAAAGGCGTCGGGCGTGTCGTAGTACAGCAGCGAGTAGAAGCAGTTGGTTGTCTGCCAGAGGGGGTTTACGTGCGCAAGTGCCGGCGCCGTGGCCTCGATAGAGTCCGCGAGCTGCTGCGAGGCAGTGCCGTAGAGGCCCGTGAAGAGCGAGAGCAGGCAGGTGATGCCGGAGATCATGCCCGTCTCCATGTGCGTGACGGTTCCGCAGAGAGCACCGGCCGCACACGCCATAAACGACGATGCCGCAAGCGCGCCGACCACCCCGGGGACGTTGTCGCCAAAGGGAACGCCCGCAACGCCCCACATGAAGAGGGTCGCTGCAAGCAGGCACGCAAGCTGGCAAAGCCACGCGCCGAGAAGCGCTCCCACGAGCATGCGCCAGCGAGGCACGGCGGCGAGCGTCTGTCGGGCGCCTAGCGGCCCCGCGGTGGGGAGAAGCCGGCGCACCGAGACCATAGCGGCGGTGGCGCCCATGCCGGCGGCCATGGCGAGAAGCGCGTAGTAGTAGCGTGCGTCGGCGCTGGGCGGGTTCTTGGTTGCGGAGAGCTGCACCGTCTGGACGGCGTTGCCGGTAAGGGCGCTTAGGGCATCGCCCGTGGCGAGAAGCTCCGGCCGCGTGACCGCGACCTTCTCGACGGCGTTTCGCGCATGCAGGTAGAAATCGAGGACCTCGACGAGAAACGAGGTGGGGAGGCTGCCGTTCTCGGCGATGCCCGCGTGGGTAACGTCGAGCTGCGGCGTGCCCTCGCCGTCCACCGTGAGGTAGGCGTCAATCTCGCCCGCGTCTGCCGCGGCCTTCGCCTCCGCGGCGCTCTCGTAGTAGGTCACGTCGCAAATGTGCTGGTCGGACGAGGCGTCCGAGATTGCCTGGATTGTCTCGTCCAGGCCGATGGCAGCCGTGTAGTTCTTGTCGCGTACCACGCCCAGTGAGGACCCCACGGCGGTGTAGGCGTCTTGGATTCCCGAGAACATGCCCATGAAGATGCAGGTCATGATGATGGGGAAGGCCAGCACCCACACAAGGAGGGCCTTGTCGCGCACGAGCGAGAGCACGCTGTTCCTTAGGCTTGCGAGCATGGTTGCCCCCTAGGCCTCGTCGCGCAGGGCGCGGCCAGTGATCTCGAGGAAGACGTCGTTCAGCGTGGGCGGCTCGGAGAGCACGCGGCCGTAGGGGAGGTGCGCCTCCGCGAGCACGCCCAGGACGTCGGCCAGGTTGTGAGCGCCCGGGGTGCACTGCACGCGCAGCATCCCCGCCTCCATCGCGGCCGTGCGCACGTGGGGGAGCGAGCGCACGCGCTCGAGCGTGGCCTCGTCCATCCCGCCCACCTCGACGGAGACCTTCTCGCCCGTGCCGACCATGCCCTTGAGCTCGTCGGCGGTGCCGCTCGCCACGCTGCGCCCGTGGTCCATGATTAGGATGCGCGAGCAGAGCCGCTCGACCTCCTCCATGTAGTGCGAGGTGTAGATCACGGTGGTGCCCTCGGCGTTGAGGCGCTCGATGCCGGAGAGGATCGACTCGCGGCTCTGCGGGTCCACGGCCACGGTGGGCTCGTCCATGATGACGAGCTCCGGCCGGTGCGCGATGCCGCAGGCGATGTTGAGGCGCCGAAGTAGGCCGCCGGAGAGCTTCTTGGGGCGGAAGCCCTCGAACTTCTGGAGCCCCACGAAGTCGATGGCCGCGTCCACCAGCTCGCGGCGGCGCGCGCGGTCGCTCACGTAGAGCGCGCAGAAGCTGTCCACGTTCTCGCGTACGGTGAGCTCTTCGAACACGGCGACCTCCTGCGGCACCACGCCGACGCGCCGCTTGAGCTGGTAGCTCGTGGGACGCATCGGCTGCCCGAAGAGCTCTATCTCGCCGTGGTCGTAGGAGAGCAGCTGCAGCAGGCAGTTGATGGTCGTGGTCTTGCCCGAGCCGTTGGGGCCGAGAAGCCCGAAGACCTCGCCGGGGGCGATGTCCAGCGACAGGTGGTCCACGGCCACCAGCTCCCCGTAGCGCTTGACCAGGTTGCGGATGCGGACGACCGCCTCGTTCGCTGCCATGTGGGCTCCTCTCGTCTGCCTCGAGAAGAGTGTCGCGCGGCGGCCCGCGCGCGGGAAGTGAGCCTCGTCACCGGTCGCGCCTGCGGGGCATGACATTTGTCACGGGTTCGCGCGGCGCGCCTGGGGCGCCGGCCGGTCCGCGGTGCGCCTGGGGCGCCGGCGGCGGTGCGACGCCCGCCGGCGTGGACGTCCGTATAATTTCAGCCATGGAGAGAATCGCCGACAAGAGCGTGGTGCTTCTCGCCTGCCT
Organism: Olsenella absiana; assembly: GCF_036408855.1. Lineage (NCBI taxonomy): Bacteria > Bacillati > Actinomycetota > Coriobacteriia > Coriobacteriales > Atopobiaceae > Olsenella > Olsenella absiana. Next base: position 152,528 of record NZ_JAZGJQ010000004.1, on the reverse strand, counting down.
GGCCCTCGTGGCGCTGGCGGGCGAGGTGGACGCCGTGCGCGTGGCGACCCTGCTTGCGGTCGTGGGCGCGAGCGCCGGCTTCGAGCTCGCCGCCCGCCGGCACCCGGCTGGCGCCGGGGCGCTGTGCTGCGCCGCGTGCGCGCTCGGAGCGCTCGTCCCGGGCGCGTGGCCGTCCCTGCCGCTCGCCTGCTACGACCTGCCCCGCACCCGCTCGCGCCGGCCGCTGGCGTTGGCGCCGTGCTGCGTCGTGCTGGCGTGGGCCCGGGGTGCGTCCGAGCCGCAGGCGGCGGTCCTTCTCGCCCTGGTGGCGAGCTCGATGGCGCTCTCGTGGCGCTGCGGACGCGTGATCGCGCTCTCGCGCGAGCTGCATGCCCTGCAGGACGACCTCCAGGACAGGGTCCTCGACCTGCGCGAGAAGAACCGCGAGCTCGAGGACGCGCGCGCCTGGGAGTCCCACGCCGCCGCGCTCGCCGAGCGCACGCGGATCGCGCGCGACATCCACGACTCCGTGGGCCACCAGCTCACCCGCCTGGTGCTCGAGGTCGAGGCCCTCAAGGTGGTGCACCGCGGGGATGCCGACGCCGTCTCCGAGCTGGGCGGGCTTGCGGACGGCTTGCGCGGGGCGCTCGCCTCCATGCGCGCGAGCGTCCACGCGCTTGAGGACTCGGCCGTCGACGTGGGCGTGGAGCTCAACCGGCTGGCGGGACAGAGCGGCATCGCGCACGTGGACGTGGACTGTGGGCTCGAGGGCGCGCCGCCAGCCGAGGTGAGCCGCTGCCTGGTCGCGGTGACGCGCGAGGCGCTCACGAACGCCGCCCGCCACGCGCGTGCCGCCCACGCGACGGTGCGGGTCACGGAGCTGCCGGGCATCTGGCAGCTGCGCGTCGAGAACGACGGAGAGGTGCCGGCCGACGCGGCCGGCCTCGAGGCGCGCGGCATGGGCCTGCGCGGCATGCGCGAGCGGGTCGAGGGGCTCGGCGGCACGCTGCTGGCGGGCCCGGACGGCAGGCGCTTCTCTGTGTTTGCGTCTATTCCCAGGAAGGGGCGGGCATGAGCGAGGGTGCGAGGGCGGACGCGGCGTCCGGCATGAGGGTCATCGTGGTGGACGACGACGCGATCGTGGTGCGCTCGCTGGCGACCATCCTCGGCGCGGAGCCGGACGTCGAGGTGGTGGGTACGGGGACGAGCGGAGAGGAGGCCGTCTCTCTCTACGCGTCCTTGTCGCCCGACGTGGCGCTCATGGACATCCAGATGCCGGGGGGCGACGGGCTGGGCGCCGCCGAGAGGATCCTCGCCGCCGACCCCGCCGCGCGAGTGGTCTTCCTCACCACGTTCTCCGACGACGACTACATCGTGCGCGCGCTGCGGCTGGGGGCGCGCGGCTATCTCATCAAGCAGGACGTGGCGAGCATCGCGCCGGCGCTGCGCTCCGTGATGGCGGGGCAGAGCGTGCTCGAGGGCGAGGTGCTTGCGAGGGCGGCCGCGCTCTCTGCCGGCGACGCGACGGTGCGGCGTGCCGAGCCGGAGATGCGTGGGCTCACCGAGCGCGAGCGCGAGGTGGTGCGCGCCATCGCCGACGGCATGAGCAACGCCGAGGTCGCCGCTGCACTCTACATGAGCGAGGGCACGGTGCGCAATCACATCTCGGCCATCCTCGCCAAGCTGGGCCTGCGCAACCGCACCCAGATTGCCGTGTACTACTACCGGGGCTAGGTGCGCCTCGCCCCTACTCGGCCTCGGCTGCCGCCGCGGCGCGGGAGGCCCCGAGCGAGAAGAGCGCGCCCGCGACCCTGCGCACGACCGGTCCCGCCACGAAGAACTGCCAGAGAAGGGCCATGGGGAAGTTGAGCACGGTCGTCTGGAACCAGGTGGCCACGACGTCGGGCGCGGCGGGCCGCTTGATGAGCAGCGTCGCGACGAGGCTCATGAGGGGGCACATCAGCTGGACGCTCAGCGCGGAGATGGCTGCCACCATGGCGAAGGGGGTGCGGGGCTCGGATCCAACGAGGCCGGCGGCGCGGCGGGAAGCGCTGGGGGAGACCACGACCAGGTCGAGGACGAAGGCGATGGGTCCCATGTAGGCGAGCTCGCGCAGCGCCGCGACGAACACGAAGTTGGACAGCCCGCCAACCTCGAGCGCGATGTTGTAGCAGATCATCCCGTACACCATGGCGACGACCATCAGGGCGGTGAAGACGACTTCCTGGACGCGGTTCTGTGGCATGTGACCTCCCGGCTCTCGTGCAGTGTTGTTCGTTATCACCGGGGAGGTGTGCGTTTCCAAGGATACCTGCAGCTCGTTTAGTGTCAGACCAACATAGCAGCCGTGAGGGCGGGCCCGTGTCGGTCCGGCGCCATCCGGACAAAGTCTTCATGACCTCTCGTGCCTGCTACCGTCGTGTGAACGACCGGGCGACGTCCGTCCGCCCCCACGGCGCGCTGTTATGCTAGGGGAGAAGAAGCATTTGGTCCGGACGCTCGCCGGCAGCTCGCGCGCCGTCGCGGGACGGCCGGGGACGGGAGGCAGACATGGACGAGAAGGACGACGCGCAGCGGCAGGGTCCCGACGCCCCCGGCGTGACGGGCGACCCCGCCGCCCTCGAGCTGGCGATGGCGGCCTACGACGAGGGCGACCCCCGGCGCATCCACCACTTCCTGAAGGTCCACGAGCTCGCACGTACGATCGGGCTCGCTGAGGGGCTCGACGCGCGCACCCTCCACGTCCTGGAGGCCGCCGCAATCGTACACGACGCGGGCATCCACGAGTCCGAGCGCATCTATGGCAACGCGAGCGGCAGGCACCAGGAGGAGCTCGGCCCCGCAGTGGCGCGGCCGCTCCTGGAGCGTGCGGGCTACGACGAGGCCTCGGTCGAGCGCGCCTGCTGGCTCGTCGCGCACCATCACACATATATAGGCATCGAGGATGACGACCACCAGGTTCTCGTGGAGGCCGACTTCCTCGTGAACATCTACGAGGACGCGCCCCAAGACGCGGAGGCCCGTGCGCGCGTCGCGCGCCAGGTGGCGGAGCGCGTCTTCCGCACGCGCACGGGCCTCGCCCTCCTGTGCTCCATGTACCTCTCCGACGCGTACGCCCCGCTCCCATAAGGGCCCCGGGGCTTGCCGCGCCGGGTGGGATAATCGCAGGTGCCGCCCGGGCCTTCCGGGGGCAGCCCGGCCAGGGCCGGGCGAGGTTGCGCGCGGGCAGGCCGCGCGCCGCCAGGGCATCCGACCGAAGGGGGAACCGCATGGAGACCAGGCCCTACGTCCCGTGGGAGCTCATGAACTCGTTTCTCGTCGATGCGTTCGCGGGGTACGGCGTGCCCCGCGAGGATGCCGCCATCTGCGCGGACGTCCTTCTCGAGAGCGACCGCCGCGGCATAGAGAGCCATGGCTGCAACCGCTTCAAGCCCATCTACCTGGACCGCATCAAGCGCGGTACGCTCCTGCCCACCACCGACCTCGAGATCGTGCGCGAGACGCCCACCACCGTCGTGGCCGACGCGCACGACGGCATGGGCATGGTCGCCTCCTATCGCGTCATGCGGATGCTGATAGAGAAGGCCCGCACCAACGGCATGGCGGGCGGCGCAATCCGCAACTCCACGCACTACGGCATCGCGGGCTACTGGGCGACGATGGCGAGCAAGGAGGGCATGATCGGCCTCACGGGCACCAACGCGCGCCCGTCGATCGCGCCCACCTTCGGCGTGGAGAACATGATGGGAACTAACCCGCTCACCTTCGCCCTCCCCACGGACGAGGAGTTCCCCTTCTGCATCGACTGCGCGACCTCCATCGTCCAGCGCGGCAAGATCGAGTACTGGGCCCGCGAGGGCGCGCCGACCCCTCCCGGCATGGTGGTGACGCAGGACGGCAGCCAGGTGACGGACTCCGAGCGGATCCTCAGGATGCTCGTGGACGGCACGGCGGCGCTCGCCCCGCTGGGCGGCGGCCCCGGCGACGAGATGCGCGGCTACAAGGGCTACGGCTACGCGGCCACGGTGGAGATCCTTTCCGCGGCGCTGGCGGGTGGCGAGTTCATGAAGGCCCTCACGGGCGTCGCGCCCGACGGCTCCCCACAGATGTACCATCTTGGGCACTTCTTCTTCGTCGTGGACCCGGACGCCTTCTGCGGCCAGGACGTCTTCCGCAAGACGGCGGGCGACATCTGCCGCGCGCTGCGCGCCTCCAGGCGCGCGCCCGGCTACGACCGCATCTACACCGCGGGCGAGAAGGAATACCTCGCCTGGCAGGAGCGCAAGGACAAGGGCGTGCCGGTGGGCGAGGCCGTGCAGCGCGAGCTCGTGGCGGTGAGGGACGAGCTGGGGCTCGACTACCGCTTCCCCTTCGAGGACTGAGTCCGCGCCGAGGGTTCGCGCGCGGTCCCCGGGGCCAGGTCCCGGCCCGCGCGCATCACAGGGAGGTTCTACATGAGCTACAGGGATTCCAAGGTAGTGGTCGTCGGTGCCGGCAAGGTCGGCTCCACCACGGCGTTCAGTATCGTCAACCAGGGCCTCTGCGAGGACGTCCGCCTCATCGACGTCGACCGCGAGCGCGCGGTGGGCGAGGCCCTCGACATGGGCGACTCGGTCTTCTTCATGAGCCGCAACATGAGCGTGCACGCCGGCGGATACGACGAGTGCGCGGACGCCGACATCGTGATCGTGACGGCCGCCGCGCCCATGCCCAAGGACTCCAACGACCGCTTGGAGATGCTCAGGCCCAGCCTGGGCGTGGTCCGCTCGGTGGTGGAGCAGGTTATGGCATCGGGCTTTGACGGCATCTTCCTGGTGGTCTCCAACCCTGTCGACGTGATGGCCTACTACACCTGGAAGGTCTCGGGCCTGCCGCGCGAGCGCGTGATCGGCTCGGGCACCCTGCTGGACACCGCGCGGCTCTGCCGCGCCCTCTCGGACATGTACGACCTGGCGCCCGCGAGTGTCGAGGCCTACGTCCTGGGCGAGCACGGCGACTCGGAGATCGTCTCCTGGAACAGCGCGACCATCGGCGGCAAGCGCGTGGATGACGTCTTGCGCGACAACGCCTCGCGCACGCGCGGCGTCACCCGCGACGAGCTGCGCAAGCGCACGGTCCAAGCCGGCTGGGACATCTTCAGCCGCAAGGGGAACACCTGCTACGGCATCGCGTCGAGCACGGCGTCCATCGCCAAGTCGATCCTGTTCGACGAGAACCGCATCATGCCCGTCTCGGTCTACCTCGACGGCCAGTACGGCATCCGCGACACCTTCCTCTCGGTCCCCACGATCGTGGACCATACCGGCGCCAAGGAAATCGTGGAGATCGACCTACTGCCGGACGAGTTGGAGGCGCTGAGGAGCTCCGCCGACCTTCTCCACGCCCTGGACGAGAGGCTCCAGTAGCTTAGCGCGCACCTACGTGCGCGCCATGTCCGTCAGAAAGAAGCCACAGGATCGCCCGCGCGCAGCGCAGGTCCTCATCCGTGAAGTGCCCGCCGGGGTTGAGCTCGAAGCACGTGCTCGCCCCGGCCCGCTCGAACGCCCCCGCGACCCGCTGCGTGTCTTCGAGGACGGACCGCATGGCGCGGTTGTGGGTGCGCGGCTCGGCCTCACCGAGCGAGAAGTACGCGCGCCGCACGCCCGGTCGCGGCCCGTTGCCGGCGGCGTACTCGGCGAAGCCCGGGTACCACAGCGAGCCCGACACGCTGGCGACGCGCTCGAAGGCGTCGGTCCGCGTCGCCGCCCACGCTGCGAAGAGCCCCGCCAGCGAGTAGCCGGCGAGGGCGGAGAGGGACGGCCCCATCCCGTGCTGGCCGAGAAGGGCCTCGGCCTTCGGCATGACTGCCCGCTCGAGGAGCCCGAGCTGGGATTCAGCGGCGCCCTCGTAGGCGGTGCCGCCGCGGAACGTCGGCGGGGCGGGCCACGGGGTGAGGTCGTCGTCCCAGCTCCTGGCCTCTATCGCCACGAGAGCCATGGGTGGCCTTGTGCCTTCGCCCACGCGCTCCCAAACGCCCCTCCCGTCGCCCTCGAAGACGTGCAGATAGACCACGGGAACCAGCGTCGGGGAGGCGTCGGCGCGGACCCCTGCGAGCGGCTCCGTTGCGCGCAGGGTGACCTTCACGCCCTCGACCTCGATGCTCTGCTCGACCATGCCGCCTCGTTCGACCACGCCAGCCTCCCAGCTGCTCGCCACCGGACAGGGGAGGGCGGCACGCACGCCGCGGATCCCGTCATCCAGCACCATAGCATCGGAGCAGGTGGGCCGAAGACGCGCGAGCCGGCCTGTCCGCTCGGCGGACGTCGCTTTGTTGCGTAACGCATATATACGGGTGGTTCCTCAGCTGCGCTCGAAGTGTGTTAGCCTTTTATTCTGGTCTGAATGACACCTTAACGTGTCTCAACTGATTGGCATCGACCGCCCGGGTGCTCGACATGGGTCGGGTTCCGTGTCCGCAAGAGCCGCGAGAGGGGAGGGGGAGGGCGCGCATGGTCTGGTCTCTTGCATCGTTCCTGCGACTCGGCGGCGGACGCAAGGGTCCGGCGGCGGGCTCCCCGGAGGCGTCGGGTCCGTCGCCCGCGTCCGTCCGCGCCCAAGAGGGCGCCCCTGACCTCAGCAAGCTCGACCGCGTGCAGCTGCTCCAGCTCCTCCGCGACGCGATGGAGGAGAACGACCGGCTCCGCGAGCAGGTGGCAGCCGCCAACCGTCGTGCCGACGAGGCGGAGGGAAGGCTCGAGGACCGTCGCATCCAGCTTGAGGACTCAGAGTCCCTCGCCGAGGCGGCCCTGCGCCTCTCGGGCGTCTTCGCCGACGCGCAGCGCGCGATCGACCTCTATGCCTATAACCGCTCCCTGAATCGTGACCGGGAGGCGTCCTGGCCGGAGCGTAGCGACCGAGGCGCAGTAGACGCCGCCGCGGGGCGGTCGCGATGAGCGCCACACGGGAAGGCAGGCGACCACAAGAGGCGGCAGGGGGCACGCGGCTGGCGGGCGGTCGCAAGGTGCAGCTCCCCACCGTCGAGCAGATAGACGAGGAGCTCCAACGCACCGAGGGCCTGCGCCACCGGCACAGCCTCGGTCGCAACGTGGCCTTCGCGCTGGTCGGCGTCTTCGCGGCGTCGGTCCTGCTCTCGACCTTCGCGCTCCCCACCTTCAAGATCTACGGCCAGTCCATGGCGCCCACCCTGAACGAGGGTGACGTCGTGGTCGCCACCAAGTCCCCCTCGTACGGCAGGGGCGACCTCGTGGCCTTCACCTACAACAACAAGGTGCTCACCAAGCGCGTCATCGGCTGCCCGGGCGACTGGGTGGACATCGACGCCAACGGCAACGTGAGCATCGACGGCGAGACGCTTGACGAGCCCTACCTCGACCCCGGCTCCAAGGGTCCGGGCCAGTGCGACATCAGCCTGCCCTACCAGGTGCCCGAGGACACCTACTTCGTGATGGGCGACAAGCGCTCCGTCTCGGTGGACTCCCGCCTCACGCAGGTGGGCTGCATCCCCAAGGACCAGATCGTGGGCAGGCTCGTGCTTCGCGTGTGGCCCTTGGGGGCCCTGGGGGTGGTGGGGTCATGAGATGCGCGAGTGACCGCGGCCCGTAAGGGCGCGATGACTTTGGTTACAGACAAGGCATGGAGAAGGACCGACTCCAGAAGGGAAGGATCATGAAGCACCTAAGCAAGTTTCTGTCGGCCGCGCTCGTCATGGCTCTCGCGGTCGTGATGGCGCTGGCGCTCGCGCCTTCGGCGGCGTTGGCGGCCAGCCACACCATCACCATCAAGGAGCCAAGCGGCAACCAGGCCAGCCACGAGTACGCGGCCTACCAGGTCTTCACGGGCACGTACGACAGCAACAGCAAACAGCTCGAGGGCATCGTCTGGGGCTCCGGCGTGGACGGCAACGCCCTGCTCACCGGCCTCAAGGCCGACACGACCATCGGCCACTACTTCAAGGACGCGACCGATGCGCCCACGGCTGCCGCCGCGATGGCTGACATGAAGAGCGGCTCGACGGACGCGGAGGCACTCGCCAAGGTCGTGGCGGAGCACCTCACGACCACCAAGTACAGCACCGTGGTGAACAACAAGGAATCCGACGAGATCACCGTCGACGCCGATGGCTACTACTTCGTCAAGGACGTGACTGACAACCTCTCCAACGGCGACACCTACTCCAGGTTCATGCTCCAGGTTGCGGGCGGAGACGTCGAGGTCGAGGCCAAGGACACCACCACAACCTCGAACAAGCACGTGAAGGAGACCAACGACTCCGTGAAGGACACCATAGAGGAGCAGGCCGGCTGGAGGAACGTCGGCGACTACGACATGGGCGATATGGTCCCCTTCCAGCTCACCGGTCAGGTCGCCGCTGACTACGACTATTACGACTCCTACTACTTCGCGTTCGAGGATACGTACGATAAGAACCAGCTCGGTGAGGCCGAGGATGTCAATGTCTTCGTGGACGGCACTCAGCTCACCGAGGCGCAGCTCAAAGCCGCTGGCTACAAGCTGACCCAGAAGGAGGGGTCCTTCACCATCGAGTTCACCGACCTGAAGAAGATTGTGGACGCCGATCACAAGCCGCTCGTGCATGCGGGCGCCGTCATCTCCGTCGAGTACAAAGCCAAGCTCCTCACCGGTGCCAACATCGGCTCCACTGGCAACGTGAACACGAGCCACACCGTGTTCTCCAACAACCCCAACTACAAGGACTCCAGGGGCAAGACGCCTGACCACAAGGTCAAGGTGTTCACCTACCAGCTCGTCGTGAACAAGGTCAACGAGGCGCAGAACCCGCTCAAGGGCGCGGACTTCACCCTCTCCAAGCTCGACAAGACCGACGGCCAGTACAAGCCGGTCCCCACCAAGGTGGACGGCGTTGAACTCAAGACCGTGAGCGAGGACGGCGCCACGTTCACCTTCAAGGGGCTCGACGAGGGCGTCTACAAGCTCGAGGAGACCACGACCCCCAAGGGCTACAACACGATATCGCCCATCGAGTTCTCGATCATCAGTGCCACGAACGACGATACGGGGACCCTGGTTTCCATCAACGGCTCAACGGAGAGCACCTCTAAGGGCAAGGCCGAGTTCAGCGACGATAAAGACACGGGTACCGTCTCCACCACCATCCAGAACAAGTCCGGCTCCATCCTGCCCTCCACGGGCGGCATGGGCACCACCGTCCTCTACGTGGGCGGTGCGGCGCTCGTCGTCGTCGCGGTGATCGGCCTCGCCAAGCGCCGCGCGGCGCGCAGCGACGCGTAGGTCTGGCCGCAGGTTCCGGATTCCGCATCTTCCATGCCAAGCGGCCGCCCCGGTCACGGGGGCGGCCGCGGGTGCCGCGAAAGGAGGCGCAGATGGGAAGGTGGCTTAGGACGCACGTACCCGAGGTCCTTCTCAGCTGCGCGCTCCTCGTCGGAGTGGGCATGATGCTCTATCCCTCGGTGAGCGACTGGTGGAACTCCATGCACCAGTCGCGCGCCATCGCAACCTACCAGGAGGCGGTGGGCGACAACTCCGCGGAGGCGAACCAGCGCCTGTGGGACGAGGCGGTCTCGTACAACCGGTCGCTTCCGCACGATGGCGGCAGGTTCACGCTCACGGACGAGGAGCGTGCGAGGTACGAGCAGACGCTCGACGTGACGGGCACGGGGATCATGGGCTACGTGGAGATTCCCAAGATCAGCGTCTCCCTGCCCGTCTACCACGGTACGGACCCCACGGTCCTGCAGATTGCCGTGGGGCACATCCCCGGCTCGTCGCTTCCGGTCGGCGGGGAGGGCACGCACTGCGTGGTGTCCGGTCACAGGGGCCTGCCGTCCGCGCGCCTCTTCACGGACATCGACCAGCTTCGCGAGGGTGACGTCTTCATGCTGCACGTGCTCGACAAGACGCTCACCTACCAGGTGGACCAGATCCGCGTGGTCTTGCCCGACGAGCTGGACGACCTCGCGATGGACGACGGGCTGGACCTCTGCACGCTGGTCACGTGCACACCCTACGGGATCAACACGCACCGGTTGCTCGTTCGCGGCCACCGCATTCCCAACCAGGGTGCGGCGATCGCGGACGGCGACGCGGTGCAGGTGAGCCCCGCCCTCGTCGCGGTCGCGCTCACGGCGATGGTGTTGGTGGTGGCGCTTGTCGTCCAGGCGGTACGACGGCGCGTGGGCGGCGGCTCTGGCGGTGGCTCAGGTGGCACGAGGCACCGAGGCGCGCTGCGCAGGCGCGCACCAAAGGTCGTATCGGTAACGAGAGAGGGAGCACAGTCGTGACACGCAGAGAGACAAGGACGGCAGGCTTCGCGAGGCGCTCGCTCGCGGCCGTGGTGGTCCTCCTCGCGGCGGTGCTCGTCGCCGCCCCCGTGACCGCCCGCGCCCAGGTGAGGATAGCGGACGGCACGACCTGCTCGCTCACGGTGGAGAGGTGCCCGGTGGAGGGCCAGGCCTTCCACCTCGCGCAGCTCGCCAGCATGGACGCGGCCGGCAGGCTCACCGCGGTGCCGGCGCTCGCGGACGCGGTGGCGGAGACGGGGATCGACCCGGCGACGTTCGACGAGGGCACGACGGGGGAGACCCTCTCGCGCGCTGCGACCAGCTACGCGGGCTACGTCGCGTCCGCCGCGGGCTCCTTCGTCGAGAAGGACGCGAAGGCTGCGGCTGCCACGGCGGGCTCCGCGGCGGCGGACGGCAAGGCCGGCCTCTCCGCCAGCTTCGCCGGCCTCGAGCCCGGCATGTACCTGCTCACGGCGGACCCCGCGACCGCGAACGGAACCACCTACACGATGCTCCCCGGCCTCGTGATCGTCCCGCGCGTCGACGGCAGCACCTACGCGACCGACTGCCAGGTCGAAGCCAAGTTCGAGGAGCAGCCGCAGGAGAGGCCCCACAACCGCGTCATCAAGCTCTGGCAGAGGGATAGCGCGTCCACGCGTCCGGACTCCGTGCGCGTTGCCATCTACGACGGCGACCAGCCCTACCGAGAGGTCACGCTCGACGCGTCCAACAACTGGACGTACGAGTGGGACGGCGAGGGCAGCTGGTCCGTTCGCGAGAAGGACGTGCCGGCCGGCTACACCTGCTCGGTCCTGATGGCGAGCGCCTCCGCCAACGCCGGCCAGGCGGGGTCTGGTCAGGCTACCTCCGGACAGGCCACCGCTGCCCAGGCAGGGACCGACTTCACCCTAACCAACAAGGCCGCAAGCGAGACCCCCAATACGCCCGGGGGCACCCGCGGCACCACCAAGCCGGGGCCCAAGACGGGCGACGCGACCTCCACGCTGCTGCCCGAGGTCCTTCTCTGCGCGGGCGGCGCGCTGCTGATCTTCGGCTTCGCAGGCAGGCGCAAGGAGAAGGACCGCGCATGAGCGACGCCCGTCTGACATCACGCGAGGGGCGCGGCGGCGCGTCCGGCGGCGCGCGGCGTCGCTGGCGGCTCGCGCTCGTCGCAGGGGCGGTGCTCGTGGTCTGCGGCCTGGCTGTGTGGTGGCAGGGGACGCAGCGCGCGGCCGCCCAGGCGAGCGAGGGGAGGGAGCTCTGCCGGACGCTCCTGGCGGACCTCGACGTGACGGTGCCGGGGTCCGGCCCCGCGCCCGAGCGGGACCCGGCGAGCCTTCCCGTGGCCGAGCTCGAGGGGGTGCAGGTCGCAGGCAGGCTCTCCGGCACCGAGGTCCCGGTCGACCTCCCGGTGGCCGCCCTCGGGGAGGATGCGAGCCTCACCCCGGCGCTCGAGCAGGGGCCCGGCGGCAAGCTCGTGGTCCGCGTGCCCTCGTGGCTCGCGGGCGAGTCCTGGCTCGACGCCCTGGCGCCGGGCAACAGGCTCACGTTCGTGCAGACGAACGGTGCGCGCAGGTCCTTCTCCGTCGCGGACCGGGGGACGACGAGCGCGGAGTTCGACGACAACTACGACCTCCTGGTGTACGCGCAGGGGGCCTTTGGACAGAAGGACTGGGTGGGTTGCACTCAGCTCTCGTAGGGGTCCGCCCCTCGCGAGGGCTCAGCGCAGCGCACGTGGACGCTACGCACGTGGACAGAGACGACGACTCGGGGGAACCATGAACCGACTCTTCGAAAAAGCTGGCAGGATGCTTAGGGACAACCGCCGGAGGCGCAGGCTCCTTGGCTTGGCGACGCTCGTCGGCGCGGTGGTGGCCGTGGTGTGCACGGCACTGCTCATGTACCCTGCCCACGCGATCACGGGCGGTGACACGCTGAGAAACGCCATCAACGACGACTCGGCCGTGTTCTGGCGTCCGGCGGGCGCAGGCGACGCGGCCTGGGCCAAGACGGACGGCGGCAGCGCGCTGGACGCCGCCTCCGAGCTGCGCCTGCGCGTGGCGTTCAAGCTCCCCGCTGGCACCCTGGCCGACGGGACCACGCTGCAGTACCGCCTCCCGTCCTCGGTGCACCCGGACACGTCCGCCGGTGCGGTGAAGGGCGACATCTACGCAAGCCCCACGGTGGGCGACGCCTCCCGCATCGACGCACGCGCGATCGGCTCCTACAGCCTGGACGGCGACGTGCTTACGCTGACCTTCAACGACGACGTCGCGCTCGCCAACGCCGGCGGCGCGCAGGCGACCTCGGCGTCCGGCTCCACGGTCGGATCCGCGGCCGCTTCTGCCACCGCGGGCGACAAGGACGCGGCGCAGGGCGGGGACAGCGCACAGGCGGGCGGGGCCCAGGTCGTGGTCCCGGCGAGCGACCTCTCCGGCTACGTGGACCTCGACCTCGGCTTCGGCGACCTGACCTGCGACGAGTCCGGTCAGGCGACGATCGACCTCAACGACGCGGTGAGCCTCAAGGTCGCGAAGGCCACGGAGGAGGCAGCGGCTACCGAGAGCGAGGATGCCGGCGCTGCCGCGGCGAGCGTCGAGGAGAGCGAGGACGAGGCTTCCGCAAGCGTGCGACCCATGTCCCTGATGGCCGCAGCGCCTGCCGCCGCACCCGCTAACGCCAACGGTGACGGCATTGACCTTACGCAATACATCCAGTCGGTGACCGTGCAGAAGAAGAATGACTACGGCCAGTATGGTGACCCTACGACCGAGTTCACTGATGGCGACTACGTTAAGACCACCATCAACTACCAGATTCCAGGGGGCAACCTCAGCGAGGGCAACCACACGGTTACCTACCAGGTTCCAAATGGCCTGAAGCCCATAAGGGAGCTGAAGGGACCGATTACCCTGGAGGGAAAGGAGCTCGGCACCTACAAGATCTCCACTGACGGCGGCATCACCTTGGACTTCAACGAAACCGCCATTACAGACGGAGGTACGCTGTCCGGCTCCGTTGTCTTCCAGGGCATTGTCAGCCACGACGGCAGCGGCGAGTCCAACGAGATCAAATTCGGTGGCAATGGCGGAGCCATCACCGTCAAGAAGAAGCAGGAGTCGGGCGGCGGAGGCGATGAGGGCCAAGACATCAAGGTCGTGAAGACGGCGACGAAGAGCGACGACGACAGCAAGATCTACTACACGGTGACCGTCTCCACCGAGAAGGGCACGCCCAGCACGGTGGACATCTCGGACCGTCTGGACAGGTGGAACACGAGCAACGCCACCCCCGCCTACGAGAAGGGGACCCTTACGCTCAAGAGGGTCTCCTCGAATGGTGGCGAGCAGACGCTCGGCAGCTCAGCCACCTGGGACGACAACGGAAACGACGGCCCGACCTTCTCGCTGAGCGGGCTTCCCCAGCTCTCGGCGGGCGAGAAGTACGTGCTCACCTATACGGTGGACACCAAGCGGACGTCTGACGCCACGGATGCGATCGTGGCCAATCAGGCCACCGCAACCTCCGGAGGCAAGAACGGCGGCTCCTACCAGCGCGTGAGCTTCGAGCAGGACGCGAAGAAGTGGGGCTCGTACGACGCGAAGACCGACCACATCATCTGGACGATCGAGGTCAACCCCAACCACAAGGACGTCTCCAGGTGGACGGTGTACGACAACCTGCCGGAACCCACCACGCTGACGCAGAAGTACGTCGTGAGGAGCGCCGACGGCACGGTGAAAGGGTCCTTCGGCAATGTGGGGGACTCGTATATCCTCTTCAACTTCTCGAAACTGGGTCTTAAGGGGGACCAGAAGACCAAGACGTACTACATCGACATCTACACGGACGTCCCTTCGAACGACGGGTCGGTTAAGAACACGGCAAACACCTGGACCACAACGTCCACGTTCGACTCGGTCGGTGAGGTCAACGTCAAGCACCGCAGCACCGAGGTCAGCAAGGACCACAAGACCGACGCCGCGGCAAGCGAGAAGGGCGCCGGGATTCGTAAGGAGACATGGGCGTCCAACATCACCCTGCCCGGCGGCAACCTCTCGAGCTTCACGTACACGGACACGATTGAGGACGCGACGGACGGCAACGGCGTGGGCCTTAGGTCCGACAGCCACTACGCGATAGCCGCAGAGCTCGACAAGGCGTTCAAGAGCAGCGTCACGGGAACTACCGTCAACAGCACGGGTGGGCTCCAGCTCAGCGTCGACGACTACAACAAGTACCTCTACACCGGTAACGGTGCGGCGTTCTACGACGACTACTATCCGCAGCAGGACGGGAGCAAGTCGGGCGTCTCCTTCACGGTGACCTACTACGACGGTCCTGACGGCACCGGCCATGAGGTCCCCGCGACTGACTCCACAACCCACGTGAAGAGCTTCACGGTGCACGTCGAGATTGCACCTGGCGCCGACGTCAAGGCCCAGAATCTGGTGACCGGCGAGTACCCCACGTACATGGACACTACCAAGGTTGATGAGGGTGCGACCATCACCGTGAAGAACGAGGGCAAGGTTGGTAATGCGACCTCCACGCCCGGCTTCACCTACAAGAGGCCGTATCGCATCCTGAAGGAAGTCAAGATGAAGAGCGATACGAATGATCCCAAATATGCACCTGGCGACACCACCCTGGACTTCAACAACATCCAGGACGGACAGATGACGTATCGCATCGCGCTCAGGACAAATCCCTCGGATAACGGCACGAACCTCGTTGTCACCGATACGCTGCCCAATGGGATGACCTACGTCGATGGCTCGGTTTCGGCGAAGTTTAACGAATACTACGACGACGGTACGTTCAGCGGGGAGAAGGCTCCGCAGGTGACGAGTGAGTCGACGGACGACGGCACCCGGCTTACGTTCACCATTCCGAACTACCAATACAAGTCGGATAAAGCAACCGTCTACCTGTACTACACCGTCTCGATCGGCTCCGACCCGTCCTGGAACAACGGCTCGACCGAAAAGACCTACAAGAACACCGCGGAGTGGGGAACGAGCGAGTCGACGCAGACGACCAAGGTCGACCGTACCTACGAGAAGGTCTCGAAGAGCGGCGAGCAGCTCTATGAGAACGGCGAGCCTACGAACAACCTGCGCTACTACGTGGAGATCAACGCCGCCGGTCAGGACCTCGACCCCAACTCGGATGTGCTCACGCTTACGGACAAGTTCGACTCCAAGAGCGTGGACAGCGACCTCGATCCGTCGTCGATCAAGCTCTATGCCTACGACTTCTCCAAGGAGCACCACTACGACCCCAACCGTCCCATCGAGAACTTCAAGGCAACCTACGATGCCAAGACCCACACCATCACGGCAGAGGTTCCAGACAAGCGCGCCTGCGTGCTGACCTATGAGTACGTATTGGACGACACATATGGGGACGGCATGACCGTCACCAACAGCGCCTCACTTAACGGCAAGTTCTCGAAGTCGGGCTCCATCAGCCTCAAGGAGGCGAGCGGTGGCGCCACCATCCATAAGGGGCGTCTCGTGCTGTACAAGGTGGATGCGGATGACATCAGCAAGACGCTCTCGGGCGTGGGGTTCAAGCTCTCGTACTGGAATGGCAGTACGTGGGTTGACAAGAGTACCGATAAGGATCTCGTCACGGATGCGCAGGGGTCTATCACCTACGACTACGAGCTCAACAAGGACGCCCTGCAGCCGAACATCCTCTACCGCCTGACTGAGACCAAGGGCCAAGTTGGCTACGCGAGCGATGCCGAGCACTTCTTCATCGTGAAGGACGTCCCCACCACGGGCTCCCCAATCTCGGATGACGCCGCCTTCTCCGCCGCGAATGCGAGCAACGCGACGAACAAGTCCGGTGGCACGCTGACGACGGCCGACGTGGACTTCTTCAAGAACAACAAGACGAGCACGATGTACGTCACCAACAAGTACACGCGCTTGACGGCAAAGAAGAGCTGGGCTGACGAGAACGGAGTCGCGAAGGAAGCCCCCGCAGGGGCAAGCGCGAAGCTCGCGCTCTTCCGGTACACGAAGAAGGTAGACAGCGACAACAGCGTGAACGTCACGGTTACGGCGAAGGGCACAAATCCCTCAGGAGCGGTGACGAAGCTCACTGGTAATCGCGTGAGCAACGAAGGCACCATTTCGATCAAGAAAGGGAGCGATTTCACCTTCCAAGTAAGTCCGCTTTCGCTTTGGGCTGGAGTCAGTTTCGATGTAAAGGTGGGCGACAATAAGTACGGCGAGACCCATACCTTCACGCAAAACCCAGCGACCTACAAACTGGATCCAATTTCTGTGACAGTAAGCAACGTTACGTCCGATACGACGATTCAGGTTCAGCTACTAAACGCCTGGGATTATTCAGGAACGCTTACCGAGGATCCGAACAGCCCTTGGGCGGAGCCGCCCCAGATTCTCGATGATGCCACAGGAGTGCAGGTGGGAGACCCCAAAGACGTCTCTGCCTCGACCGGGTGGACCGCCGACTGGGACAACCTGCCCGAGAAGGTGGACGGCAAGGACGTCTACTACGCCGTGAAGGAGCTGAGCTACACCGTCAACGGCAACGAGTACGCCCCCGGTTCGGGCTCCTACGACGTGTCGTATGTCAACAACGGCGGCATCCGTACCGGCACCATCACGGTGACCAACTCCGAGAAGAAGAACCAGGGGTACGAGCTGCCCTCGACCGGTGGCGTGCCCAGCCCCCTGCCGCGGGTCGGAGTTGCGCTTGCGGTGCTTGCCGCGGTCCTTCTCGCCTGGAGGCTGCGTCTGCGGAGGAGCTAGCTGCGGTAGGCGCGACTCGCTCGTTCGGCCCGCCTGGTCGCCCCCGCCTGACCGCCCTCGCCTGGCTGGTCCGTTATGCGGGGCGCCTCTCTTGCCCCGTCTCCTCGTGAGGCGGGGCCTCTTCGTTGGGGGAAGGTTCCTGGGGTGCGCTCTGGATTGCGCGTGCCATGGCATGGCTCGCGGACGGTGCCTGCCGGATCGCGCGTCACCTGGGCGCATGTCGGTTGGCGCGCCTGGGTCGGCGCAACTCCTGGCGCCTGCGGTTGCAGATTTCCGAGCTGTGGATGGGTCTGGTCTCGGCCGGGGGGCGTTCCGACGGGCGGGGATTGCGTTTGACCAGGATTCCGAAAGGACCCCGGCGTCACGTGGGCCCCTCGTCACACGCGGTGGCGAGGGGCCCGTCCATAAGTCGCGAAGATGCACAGATGACGTCCAAGCGCTGCGCGCAGGCCTGCGAAGGGCGCGGTCGTCCGGCATCCGCTTGCCGTCGGGGCTTGCCACTCCGGCGGCCCGTCCGGCCCGGCCCGGCTGTCCGGCCCGGCTGCCCCGTCCGGCCCGGCGCCCGGGCCGGACGTCCTTCTCGAGTTCTTGTCCTACTCCTTGACCTCGATGAGGTCGGTGCCGGTGGTGTCGTAGTCCGCGAGGGAGACCTTGCGGATGGCGGGGTCGTCGTAGGTGCTCCAGTAGTAGGTGTCGGTCTGCGAGGAGAAGCCGCCCGTGTAGACTGTGCGCTCGAAGTCGCCGTTGGACATGCGTGCGGCGCCGTCGATCATCGCGACGCCGGTCAGGGTGTGGAAGAGGCGCGAGACGTTGCCCTTCTCGTCCGGCTGGTCGGGATAGTGCGCGTTGAGGTAGGCCACGCGGACGAAGCGCGAGGGGGAGTAGTAGTCGCCGGGGAGGCCGCGCATGCCCGCGCCGGAGCCGTACGGGGCGAGGGTGGCACCGCGCCACTTGACGGTCTCGGGCACGTCACTGGTGAGGTTGAGGTAGCTGCGCAGGTTCTCGGCGTGGTAGGCGAAGCCGGGCTGGTTGGCGAGGACGTCGGCTTCGTCGTGGAAGACCTGCATGCCCTCGGCCGTGTACTCCACGACGATGCTGCGCGTGGCGTCACCGACGATCCAGTGGAGCAGGGAGGTGGGGAACTTGTCGTTGAGCGGCGCGTCGACGATGGCGGTATCCGGCAGCGCGGCCTCGACCTCGTCCACGGTGTCGAAGTTGGCGGCGACCCACAGCGGGAACTCCCAGGAGGAGACGTTGGTCTTGCCCTCGACGGCCTCGGCCTCGTAGCGCGCGTAGCCGGGGAAGTTGAGGCCGGCGACCGCGAGGCCGGCGGTGTTGGCGCAGTCGAAGTAGAGCGGCGTGCCCTCCTCGACGATGCCCATGCCGATGATGGGGTGGCTCACCTTGTCGGTCGCGCCGAACGGGGAGGTCTTGACCGCGTAGCCGGCAGGCGTGATAACGACGTGCTCGCCGTAGGAGAAGCTCCAATCGAGGTTGCGCCCGAAGTAGAGGTTCCCCTGGGCGTCAGTGAAGCGGATGGCAGTGCACATGGCAGGCTCCTATCGTCCTTGGCTCGGTGCCGGTCCGCGCGTCGTGCGCGGCGCACCCCTCGACATAGTGTATGTAGCAAGGGGTCGTCCTGGGTCTCGCTTATGAGCGAGCGTCGGTGGTGCACGTGTGAGCGGGCCGCCGGAGCAGGGCGGACACAGGTGTGCTATACGGCGCGCTCGGCGACGGTTCCCGTTCTGGACCGTGGGCGGCGCTTCTCGTGGTCTACCATGGCAGGAAGACGACGGGCGTCCTGCCCTCACGACGCGACCCCCACGACGCTACCCCGAAAGGACGAAATCATGATTGCACTCGGCTGTGACCATGGCGGATTCGAGCTGATGCAGGAGGTGAAGCGACACCTCGACGAACGCGGCCTCGAGTACAAGGACTTCGGTACCTACAGCACCGACTCCGTCGACTACACGGACTTCGCGTCCCAGGCGTCGCTCGCCGTCCAGTCGGGCGAGTGCGACCGCGGCATCCTGATCTGCGGTACGGGCATCGGTGTCTCCATCACCGCGAACAAGTTCAAGGGGATCCGTGCCGCCCTCTGCGGCGACTGCTTCTCCGCCGAGGCGACGCGCCTGCACAACGACGCCAACGTCCTCGCCCTCGGGGCGCGCGTGGTCGGCCCCGGGCTCGCCCTCAAGATCGTGGATACCTTCCTCGACACGCCCTTCAGCGGCGCCGAGCGCCACGTGCGTCGCATCTCGAAGATCGCCGAGGTCGAGGCCAGGAATATGAAGTAGGCGCTGGCAGGCATGGGCCGCCCGCGCCTGCGCGCGCCGCGCTCGCGCGGCCGGCGCGGTCTGCCGCGGAATGGTGGGTATGGGCTGATGGCGATGGACTGCGTCCTCTTCGACCTCGATGACACCCTCTATGACCAGGTGCGTCCCTTCGAGCTGGGCTATCGCGAGGCGTTCGGCGATAGGTTCGACGCGCTCGCGGCGGGCGGCCCTGCCGGAGCTGGTGCGGCGGGCGGGCCGCCCGACGTCGTCACCCTCTTCAACGCCAGTCGTCGGCACAGCGACGAGGCGTTCGAGGCGGCGACGCGGGGCGAGATCTCCATGGAGGAGATGTACGTCTGGCGCCTCCAGCGGACGTTCGCGGACTTCGGCGTCGACGTGACCGCGGACGAGTGCCTCCGGATGCAGTCGGCCTACGCCGCCGCACAGCGCGACGCCATCTGCGTTTCGCCGCGGATGGCGGAGGTGCTCGACTGGTGCGCGGCGCGCCGTCCCCTCGGTGGCGGCCAGCTCCCCGGCTCCGGCTGCCTCCCCGGCCCCGGCCGCCTCCCCGGCGCCCGACATCCCATGGGCATCATCACGAACGGCCCCGCCGCGCACCAGATGGAGAAGGTCGAGGCGCTCGGACTCTCCCGCTGGTTCGCGCCGGAGTCCATCGTGGTGTCGGGGGCGGTCGGGGTGGCCAAGCCGGATCCGGAGATTTTCCGCATCGCGTGCGAGCGCGTGGGGACGTCGCCCGAGAGCTGCGTCTACGTGGGCGACTCGTTCGCCTCGGACGTCGTGGGCGCAACGTCTGCGGGCATGCCCGTGGTGTGGTTCAACCACCGGCGCCGCGAGGCTCCCGCGGGTCCGGGTGTCCTGCGCCCGGAGTGGGTGGTCGAGGACGAGCAGGGGCTTCTCGCCCTGCTCAAGAGCCTTGCCTAGCGCTGCGCTAGCGGCGGGCTGGCGCTGCGCTAGCGGCAGGCTGGCGCGCGACGGGCGGCTCGCTTGCGGCGGGCTGGCGCCGCGCTAGCGGCGGGCTGGCGCCGCGCTAGCGGCGGGCTGGCGCTAGACGAGGATGATCTTCTCGATGTCGTCGCGCTGGCTCGGGCGGTAGAGCACGAACTTGTGGCCGATGACCTGCACGACCGCGGAGTGCGTGGGTCGCGAGAGGGCGATGGCCGCCTCGCGCGTGTCGAGGCCCGAGGTGTTGAGGACCGTGCACTTGATGAGCTCGTGCGCCTCGAGCGCCGAATCGGTCTGAGCGACGACCGCGTCGGTGCCGCCCTTGCCGATGGCGATGGTGGCGTTGAGACGGTTGGCGAGGCTGCGGAGCTGCCTGACCTGCTTTCCGGTGAGTTCCATGGGCTTCTCCTGCCTCCTGGGGCGGCGTCGGGCCGCGCTCTTCTGATGCTCATGGGAGGCTATCACGGTTGCGTCGCCCGACGTCGCCACGCACGGGCTTCCCCTCCAAATGAGCACGCCAGCCCGTGGTGGGGCCGGCGTGGGTCGTTCGGCGCGACCGCGGCTGGGGCCGTCCGGCGCTGCCGGGGCGCCGTGCCTCCGGGGCAGCCGGCGCAATACTTCGCCGCGATTGTGCATTTTTGCGACTTAGGGACGACTCCGTCTACCCGACGGTCGGCGATGGGCGGGCCGCACCTTGGCAGACGCCTAACGTGAGGCACGTTTTGCCTGTTGGCGATGGTGAACCGGCTGGCGTCAGTGAGTTGTGGCCGCCTCATGCGGCGCGGCGTCCCCTCGGACTCGTCCCTAAGTTCCCGAAATGCACAAGTCGGTGCGGCGAGTTGCATTGAGAGGGGTGCGCGGCCTGCCGGGGTCGCGTCCCCGCGAGCCCGCCCGGGCCACGTTCCCGCGAGCCTGCCCGGGTCGCGTCCCCGCGAGCCCGCCCGGGCCACGTTCCCGCGAGCCTGCCCGGGTCGCGTCCCCGCCGAGCCTGCCCGGGTCGCGTCCCCGCCCGCGCCCGCGCGGCGTCGCGCTTAGGCCATCTCCAGCCAGGTTGCGATGTTCCTCACCTGCGCGCCATCTGCCTCGAAGTCGCCCTCGGCGCGCTCGACCACGAAGCGTCGCTCGTTTGGGATGCCGATTTCGTCGCCGACGGTGTGTAGGTGCCTGGAGAATCCGCTCCGGTAGGTCTGCGATGACTTGATCTCGGCGAGCAGTCCCTTCTCCGGGTCTGTCAGGTCGACCAGGTCGACCTCGACCTTGGCGTCGTCGCGATAGAAGTAAAGGTCAGGTTCCTCGCCCGCGTTGAGGTGGGCCTTCATCCGCTCCTCGATGACGAGGTTCTCGAATACCGCCCCAAGGTACGGGCTCGTGAGCAGCTGTTCGAGGGTCCTGATGCGCAGCAGGTAGCAGAGCAGACCCGTGTCGTAGAAGTAGAGCTTGGGCGTCTTGGTGAGCCGCTTGCGCAGGTTCGTGTGATACGGGCGTAGCCTGAACACGACGTAGCTCGACTCGAGCATCGATAGCCAGGAGCTCACGGACTCCCGCGAGACACCGGCGGCGTTCGCAAGCCGAGAGATGTTCAGCAGGCTCCCGGTGCACTGGGCGCACAGCTCCAGCAAGGTTCTGTAGGAAGAGAGGCCCCGCACTCCCAGGTGGCCCTGGACATCGCGCTCCACGTACGTTCTCAGGTATGCCGAGAAGTACGCGTCTTGCGGCATGTCCACGTCGTAGAGGCGTGGATAGCCCCCTCTCAGCATGAAGGCATCGGGAGAGAGGTCGGCCCTTGCCGACCTCGCCTCGATAAACGAAAGCGGCAGCAGCCTGAGCATGCCGACCCTTCCCGCTAGCGACTGGGTATTCTGCTTGAGCAGCAGGAAGTTCTGCGACCCCGCGAGCACGTACTGCCCAGGCTCGTTGCTCTCATCCGACGCTACCTGGATCATCGAGAAGAGTTCCGGCGCGAGTTGGGCCTCGTCTACGACCAGTCGCCTCGGACGATTCTCGATGAAGCCGACGGGGTCGGAGAGGGCCTGCCGTCTCGTCTGGGGGTTCTCGAGGTTGACGTAGGCATAGTCAGAGAAGACCTCCCTGGCCAGGGTGGACTTGCCGCTCTGTCGCGGTCCTGTGACCGATACGATGGGGAACCAGTTCGCCATCCGTAGGACCTGCGCTTCCATGCTTCTCGGAATCATCGGGGCCTCGCTTTCGACTGCAGTCCGGGCATGCAGGGCAGAAGCTGCTGGGATTGTATGGTGGCACATCCCAAGATTGCTAGGTGGAGAAGACCATAATTGCAATGTAGAAACCACCATGATTGTAAGGTAGAAGGCCCCACGATTGCAAGGTGGCGATTCCTGGAAGCGCCCCTGACGCCATGGGCCGCTCTGGGGTGGCTCGCTCCGGCGATTCGGCAGAGTTGAAGCCACGCGACCCGCGGGGCGGCCGGGCCCGCCGCGCGCCGCCGGGCGATAAGGACCTCCGGTCGATGGTGCCGTCGGCCTTGGCCGCAGCGCTCGCCGCAGTCGGCCTACTATGATGTCCGGGGTCCGCTCGACGGGCCCGCGGGGCGGACGGGCCCGCGGGGCGGCGACCCGGTCGGACGGCGGCTCCAGCGGCCGGGCCCGCCGGAGGCTTACGAGGACGGGAGGTTTCCCATGTGGATGCTCGCAGCAGTCGGCTCGGCGCTCTTCGCCGGCATCACGTCGATTCTCGCCAAGTGCGGCATCAGGCACACCGACTCCGACGTCGCCACCGCCGTGCGCACCATCGTGGTCCTGGCGTTCGCCTGGCTCATGGCCGCGCTCGTCGGCTCCGTGGGGCAGCTCGGCCAGATCAGCGCGCACTCCATGCTCTTCCTCGCCCTCTCCGGCCTCGCGACCGGCGCGAGCTGGATCTGCTACTTCAAGGCCCTCTCCATGGGCGACGTTAACAAGGTCGTCCCCATCGACAAGTGCTCCGCGGTGCTCACGGTCCTTCTCGCCATCGTGCTGTTCGGCGAGACGGATGCGCTCTGGGTCAAACTGGCGGGCTCGGCGGGAATCCTCGTGGGAACCTTCCTCATGATCGAGAGGCGCGAGCAGGACCACGAGGTCCAGGGTCGCGCGTGGATGTGGTACGCCGTCGGGTCTGCGGTCTTCGCGGCTCTTACGTCGATCCTGGCGAAGGTCGGCATCGAGGGCGTCGAGTCCAACCTGGCGACGGCCGTGCGCACCTGCTTCGTGCTGGTCATGGCCTGGGCCGTGGTGGCGATGCGCGGCAAGCTCGCAGAGGCGCGGCACATCGACGGCCGCGAGCTGGCGTTCATCTGCCTTTCGGGCATCGCGACCGGCGCCTCGTGGCTGTGCTACTACTACGCGATCCAGAGCGGCGTGGTCTCGGTCGTCGTGCCGATCGACAAGCTCTCGATCCTGGTGGCCATGGCCTTCTCGGCCGTGGTCTTCCACGAGCGCTACACCAGGCGCTCCCTCACGGGGCTGGCGCTGATTGTGGCGTCGACCCTCGCGATGGCGGTCTTCCGCTAGCGGCGCGCGGGCCGTGTGGCCCGCGGGCTGGCTCTGGGCCGGGTGACACCGCGCGGGCCGGCACCGGGCCGGCGCCGGGCCGGCGCCGCACCGTGTCCGAGCGCCGGTCCTTCTCTGCATAGAATTCCCACTTGCTTGCAATAAATCAAAATCGCGAATAGACTTGGAAGACTGCAGATTCCAGCGGCGAGGACCGCAGCGCCGGAGGGGCGTGGCTCCCTGCGAGCCGGGCGGCGAAGGGATGGCCGAGTGAGCGATTCGATACTGGACTCCGTCGCGGGCGAGAAAGGCGACCGCACCGAGGGCGGGCGCCTGCTGCGGCGGCTGCTCAGGCCGTACCGCGGGCGCATCGTGCTGGCGCTCGCCCTTCTCGTGTGCGACGTCGTGGGGATGCTCTACATCCCGACCGAGCTCTCGGCGCTGATCAACAGCGCGATCTCCGCGGACGGCGGCGGCGCCCTCGTGACGCACGGCGCCAGGATGCTCGTGGCGGCCTTCGTGGGGTCGGGCGGCTGCGTCGTGTCGTACTGGGTCGTCTCCAACCTCGCCGCCGACGTGGCGCGCGACCTGCGCGTGGAGCTCTACCGCCACAGCCTGGAGCTCTCCGCCTCGGAGTTCGGGCGCTTCGGCGCGGCCTCGATGATCACGCGCACCCTGTCCGACGTGAACGTGGTGCAGCAGACGCTCGTGATGACCTTCACCATGGCGGCGCCCGTGCCGGTCGTCTGCGTGGTCGCGATTCTGCTGGCCTTCTCGGTCGACGCCGTCGTGGGCAGGATGCTGCTCGTGATGACCGCGGTCATGCTGGGCGTCAGCGTGGTGGCGGTCGTGCGCTCAGCCCCGACCTTCGTGAAGCTGCAGGGCTTCGTCGACCGCATGAACGTGCGGCTGCGCGAGTCCGTCACGGGCACGCGCGTGGTGCGCGCCTTCGGCCGCGAGGACTTCGAGCGCGGCCAGCTCGACGAGACCTTCCAGAGCTACGCCGACAGCGCCATCCGCGTGAACCTGGTCTTCGCGACCGCCGACTCGGCGACGTTCTTCATCATGAACGTGGTCGAGGCCCTCGTCATGTGGCTCGGCGCCGACCGCGTCGGCGCCCACGCGATACAGATCGGGTCGATAAGCGCTCTGATCGAGTACTCGATGACCATCCTGTTCTTCATGATGATGGCCCAGTTCGCCGTCGTGCAGCTGCCGCGCGCCGCGGCCTGCCTCGCGCGCGCCGCCGCGGTGCTGACGCTCGAACCGAGCATCGCCGACCCCGCGACGCCCGCCGCGCCCGCCGCGCCCGCCGCGCCCGTGCCCGCGACGCCCGCCGCGCCCGCCGCGCCCGTCGCCCCCATGCCCGCGGCGCCCGCCGCACCTGCGGCGACCGCTACCCCGGCCGCGCCCGTGCCCGCCGCGCCCGCCGCGCCCGCGGACGCCCCCGAGGAGGTGGCCCGTCTCGACCGCGTCTGCCTCAGGTTCGAGGACGCCGACGAGGACACCCTGCGCGACGTCAGCCTCTCCCTGCGGCGGGGCGAGACCTGCGCGATCATCGGCAACACCGGGTCTGGCAAGTCGACCGTGGCCAAGATGCTGCTGCGCTTCCACGACGTCACGTCCGGCTCGGTCAGCCTGCTCGGGACGGACGTGCGCGAGATGACCCGCGCCGAGCTGAGGTCGCACATCGCCTACGTGCCGCAGCGTGCGTGGCTCTTCTCGGGCACGATCGCCGAGAACCTGCGCCACGGCAGCTCGGACGCCACGGACGAGGAGCTCTGGCACGCGCTCGACGTGGCCCAGGCCGGCTTCGTACGCGACCTGCCCGACGGCCTGGCCGCGCACGTCGCCCAGGGCGGCTCGAACTTCTCCGGCGGGCAGCGCCAGCGCCTGGCCATCGCCCGCGCGCTCGTGCGCAGGGCGGACCTGTACGTCTTCGACGACTCGTTCTCCGCGCTCGACTTCCGCACGGACGCGGCGCTCCGGCACGCGATCTCGCGCGAGCTCGCGGGCTCGGCGATCCTGCTCGTCGCGCAGCGCGTGAGCACGATCCGCGACGCCGCCTGCATCGTGGTGCTGGACGAGGGCCGCGTGGTGGGCACCGGCACGCACGACGAGCTCGTGCGGACGTGCGAGGCGTACCGGCAGATCGTGGAGTCCCAGGAGCGTGGGGGAGGTGCGAGCCATGAGTAGCGACAAGGACGAGAGGCTCGAGGCCGAGGCCTCGGCTGGCGCCGGCACCGGCGCGGGGGCGCCCGGCGCGGACGAGGACATGGTCCCGACGGCGCCGCGCGAGACGGCCCTCCGCCTGTGGCGGGTCGCCGGGCGCCAGCGCTGGCGCATCGTGGTCGCGGCGGCCTGCGCGGTCCTGTACGTGGTCTTCTCCCTCGCCTCCGCGACGTTCAGCGCGGTGGTCGTCGACTTCGTGTGGGAGGAGGCCCAGCGCGCGTTCGCCGCGGGCAGCCTCTACGTGGTGGACTACGCGCACGGCGGCAGGCTGATCCTGCAGTACTTCGGCCTGTGGACGCTCGCCTGGGGCTTCTACGCCGTGCAGTCCTTCGTGATGGCGAGCTTCGCGGAGCGGCTCAACCTGGAGCTGCGCCGCCGGATCGCCGACAAGCTGGCGCGCCTGCCGCTCGCGTACTTCGACCGGCACCAGCCGGGCGACACGATCAGCTACGCGACCAACGACTTGGATAAGATCTCGGAGGTCATGCAGCGCGGTCTGCTGCAGCTGATCATCGCCGCCTGCATGCTCGTGGGGGCGCTCGTCTGCATGGCCCGCCGCAGCGTGGTGCTGACGCTCATGTTCTGCGGCTTCGCGGCCGCGTCCGCCCTGGCGACCTGGGCGTTCGGCGCGCAGACCAACAAGGCGGTCGGCCGGCGGCAGGCCCTTCTCGGCGAGCTGACCAGCGAGGTCGAGGAGTCCTACAGCGGCCGTACCGAGGTCCAGGCCTTCGGGCTCGAGGGCCGCAGCCTGGCGGCGGTCTCCGAGAAGGCCGAGCGGCTCGCCCGCGCCGGCGCCCGCGCCGACTTCGTGGCCAACGCGATCGGCCCGTGCATCCGCTTCGTGATGCGTCTCTGCATGGTCACGATCGGCGTGACGGCCGGCGGCATGCTGCTCGCCGGGCAGATGACGGTCGGCGTCTTCCAGGCGTTCTTCCAGTACGTGATGCAGGGGTCTGAGCCGCTGACGCAGTTCTCGGTCTCCTACAACATGCTGCAGGGCGCGCTGGCCGCGGCGGAGCGCGTCTTCGGGTTCCTCGACGAGCCCGAGGTGGAGCCAGACCCGGCCCGTCCCGCAACGCTCGCGCGCCCGGTGCGCGGTCGCGTCTGCTTCGAGCACGTCCGCTTCGGCTACGACGCCGACCACCCGCTCATGCACGACGTCTCCTTCGTGGCGGAGCCGGGCGAGAAGGTCGCGATCGTCGGAGAGACGGGCGCGGGCAAGACGACCCTGGTCAACCTGCTCATGCGCTTCTACGAGATCGACGGCGGCCGCATCACGCTGGACGGCGTGGACACCCGGCGGCTCACCCGTGCCGACCTCAGGCGCGAGTTCGGCATGGTGCTGCAGGACGCCTGGCTCTTCGAGGGCACGATCGCCGAGAACATCGCATACGGCTGTCCGGGCGCCACGCGCGAGGAGGTCGAGGCGGCCGCCCGCGCGGCGCACGTGGACTTCTTCGTGCGCACGCTGCCGCACGGCTACGACACGGTGCTGGAGAACGATGCCAGCGCCGTGAGCCAGGGCCAGCGCCAGCTGCTCACCATCGCGCGCGCCATGCTCGCCGACCCCGCGATCTTGATCCTGGACGAGGCGACGTCGAGCGTCGACACCCGCACCGAGCAGGCGATCGTCCGCGCGATGGAGGCGATCATGGAGAACCGCACGAGCTTCGTGATAGCCCACCGCCTGTCCACCATCGTGGACGCGGACCTCATCCTCGTGATGGACCACGGCAACATCATCGAGAAGGGCACGCACGAGGAGCTGCTCGCGGCGGGCGGGGCGTACGCCGCGCTGTACCAGAGCCAGTTCGCGTAGGGCCGGCGGCGCCGGCGCGGGCGCGGCGCCGGCGCGGGCGGCTGCGGCGGCGCGGCTGCCCGCGCCCGAGTCGGCCCCCGGCCCTCATGCTATCCTTAACGTGCCAGCCGGGCGGGCCCGGCGCGGCGCGACCCGAGGGGGGAGAAGCATGCACGAGGGCAGACTCACGCTATTGACCTCGCTCTTCGAGGTCTACAACGCCAACGAGCTCGACTCCACCTCCCATCTGCTCGCCGAGTACTTCATCAAGAACTATGACCATCTGTCGGACCTCGGCATCTACGACGTGATGGGCGCCTGCTACTGCTCCCGCTCGGCGGTGCG
The DNA here is from genome assembly GCF_036408855.1 of Olsenella absiana. Taxonomy (NCBI): domain Bacteria; kingdom Bacillati; phylum Actinomycetota; class Coriobacteriia; order Coriobacteriales; family Atopobiaceae; genus Olsenella; species Olsenella absiana. Next base: position 124,361 of record NZ_JAZGJQ010000004.1, on the reverse strand, counting down.
ACGCTTCTGCCAGTCCATCGGCTTCGACAACTTCTCCGAGGTCAGGGACATGGCGTTCGAGTGGAGCGTCTTCCGCCACTACTTCCTCTCGGCCGACAAGCAGCTCGGCCCCGGCTTCGACCTGCGCGGCGAGCTCGACCGGCTCTTCGAGTCGATCGACCGGCGCACGGCGGCGGGCGACCTCGATGCCCTCGTCCGCGGCATCCATGACGCGCGCAGCACCACGCTCTTCTCGGCCGACCCGTCGGCGAACGAGCTCAAGGAGTTCCAGCGCGCGATGGCGGTGGAGCACTGCGTCATCCCGCTGGTGACGGAGTCGGTGCCGGCGGCGCAGGCGATAAGGACCCTGGGCGAGAAGGACCTGCTCGTCGCGGTCTCGACCTCGGGCGCCTTCGTCGAGCGCCAGCGCGGCCAGCTCGAGGCGACGAGTGCGCTGCGCGTGATCGTCACGGCCAACCCGGGCGCCGAGGTGTGCTCGCTCTTCGACCAGGTCATCGCCATCGGCGACGAGCTCGGCCGGAACAACCCGCTGCACCGCATGTACTCGACCTACGGCGTCGCATACCTGTTCGACCAGGTCTTCTCGCGCTACGTCCAGGCGTACGACCCCGAGCTCGGCGCGGGTGGCGTCGCGGGCGCGGCAGGCGCCGCCGGCGCTATCGGCCCGGGTGGCGCGGCCTAGGCCTGCCGCAGGACCTTCTCCAACGGACGGCCCTTGGCGAGCTCGTCGACGAGCTTGTCGAGCACGCGCACCCGCCGCATCGTGGGGTCCTCGACCTCGGAGACGCTGACGCCGCAGACCTTGCCCTTGACCTCGTCGGCCATGGGGTTGTAGGCGGGCGCCTCGTCGAGCCAGCGCGAGAAGGGGACCTCGGCGAGCCTCTCCTCCGCGAGCGCGTCGTCGGAATAGCCGGTGAGCCACGTTACGACGCGCGTGAACTCATCGTGCGTGCGGCCCTTGCGCTCGACCTTCGCGAGAAGCGCGTCGAGGTAGAGGCTCGCGGGGCCGTCCACCTGCGCGCATTCGAACTCGACTGAGACGACGTCGCCCGGCTGCTTGCCGATGCGGGCGCGGATGTCCTTGCGGATCCCCAACACGTAGCTGCGGGTGCCGTCGTCGTGCTTGGACGAGACGACACTGCCGTCGTAGGGGATGCCGTCGAAGCGCGCGTGCACCTTGATGCGGCCTGCGCCGAACACGCGGGGAACGTCGAGGGGCACGGTCACGAAGGCGCCGTCCAGGCCCTCGACCTTCTCGATGGGTGCCTCGAAGCTGTAGGTCCGCATGCCTCTCCCGTCGTCTTGGCTGACAGCTGACCGCACCAGTATAGGGCCGAGCCGCGTCCGCCGGTCGCGCCGCGGCCCTTCTCGAACCGGCCGAGCCAAGCCGTCGCGAGCCCATGCCGCGGCCGTTCCCCCCAAAGTGGACACTCTTCCAGTTTGTGTCGTAGATTACCGCCGTCTGATACGAAACCGTGAATACAGGTACATACACTACTAGTTCGAGCTCCTTGGGCCAACAGTTAGGAGGAGACCATGGACTGGAAGGACAGGACACAGGACGTCGCGAAGCGCGTGTACAGGGGTGGCATCGTCGCTTCGGTCCTGATGGTGGTGCTGGGCGTGCTGATAACGGTCAACCCTCAGGCGTCGCTCGTCACCCTCGTCTGGCTGATGATCGCGGGGCTCCTCGTCGGCGGCACCTATCGGATCGCGACCTACGGGCAGATGCCCTACTGGCTACGTCCTGGCTACTCGCTGGCGACGGGCGTCATGGACGTCGTCTGCGGCATCCTGCTCGCGCTGGCCGCGATGAACTCACCGGCCTTCACCTACGACGTCTTCGTCGTGATGATCGGCCTGATGCTCGCCCTCGAGCTGCTGTTCGCGGGCATCAACCTGCTGTCGTCCGCCGGCGTCGTCCGCCGCATGGGAGGCAGCTCCGGCTGGGCGGTCGTCGGCGGCGTCCTCGACCTCGTCGCTGGCATCCTGCTCTTGATGGCCCCGGGTATGGGCACCCTCATGCTCATGTACGTCCTCGCGTTCTCGCTGATCGTCAGCGGCATCAGCGTCTTCTCGACCTCCGTCGACGTCAAGAACCGCGCCAAGGCCCTCGGCGACTACATCGACGAGCTGGACGAGCCGTTCGACCCGGACAACGACCGCTTCTTCAGCTGGAAGCGCCACTGACGCGCCCGGCGCCGTCGGCGCGGCGTGCACCCGTGTGCAGCCTACGCGAAGGTGCGCCGGCCGAAGGCGGCCTCCCAGGCGGAGGTGAACTCCTCGACCGCGACCTTGGTCCCGGGGTGGTCGAGCATCGCGCGCACCACATCGGGGGCGACGGTGACGGCGCCGACGCCGGCGAGCATCAGCTCGTGCACCTGGTTGCCGTTCTTGAACGAGGCGGCGCAGATCTTGCTGGGGAGCTGGTTGAGCTCGAGCATCGTATGCAGCTCGCGGACCCACTGCACGCCGTCGCCGTAGTTGCACATGCGGTTGACGTAGGGGGCGAGGTAGTCCGCGCCGTTCATCGCGGCAAAGAACGCCTGGTCGGGCGAGTAGATCGCAGTGGCGAGCACGCCGAGGCCCTCTCGCTTGGCCTGCTTGATCGCGCGCATCCCGTCGTGGGTGACGGGGATCTTCACGTACATGTTCTCGCGCAGCGAGCAGATCTTCCGCGCGTCGGCGAGGATTCCCTCGTAGTCGGTCGCGACCGTCTGCATGAAGAGCTTCTGCTCCGGGGCGAGGACCGCGTCCATCTCGGAGAATACCTGCTCGGGGGTCTTGCCGCTCCTAGTGATGATGGTGGGGTTGGTGGTGACGCCCGCGATGGTCATGACCTCGGAGAGGTCCCTGACCGCCTCTGCGTCCGCCGTGTCGAGAATGAACTCCATGTCCGTATCCTCCCTATCCGCTTGCCGCCTCCTGGCGGCTGATTGACGTGGCTGCTGCCGCCGGCTGGCGGCTGATTGACGTGGCTGCTGCCGCCGGCTGGCGGCGGCCTCGGCGTTCCCTGGCGGCCCGATGGCGGCCGGGTGGCTTCTACCTTGCACCATCATCGCACGTCACTCCCCGTGGACCGTGGTGGAGAGCCCGGCTTCCTCGCAGTCTCGCACGACGCCTCGCACCGAGCGCGCCTCCCGCCAGCGGCGAGCCAGCTTCCAGCCCGCATCCCGCCGGCCGCCTGCGAGCCGTGCGCCCACGCCCGAAGGTGACCACAACGTGCCTACTGGCACCCTGCCGCCGAAGCGCCGATACTGGGAGGGTCGGCAGGGGGCGCTTGCCCCCGAAGGAGAAGGATGGCTGGGGCGCCGTCGCCCCGTAGGAGAAGGGAACGCACATGGAGAAGCAGCTGTTCGACTACACGAGCGCCAAGGTGGACGAGATGCTCGCCGCGCCCTCCGCGTCTGAGGCCACCAAGCGGGCGGCGCAGGCCTGGAAGGACGCCGTCGCCGTTGAGGGGGCGGACGTCGAGGCCGCGACCGACGCCCTGCTCGACGCCATCAGCGCGCACCAGACCACCATCGACAACCTCATCGGCTTCGTGGGCTCCGACACGGGCAAGCAGTTCTTCGGCGAGGAGGTCGCCAGGCAGATGCTCGAGCACGCCGAGAAGCGCAAGGCCGCCGGCGCCAAGTTCTGCGACTGCGCCGCCTGCAGGCCCTGCCACGAGCTCCTGCACAAGTTCGGCCGCGAGGAGGCCGACGTCTACCTGTAGGCTCGCGGCAAGCTGCCCGGACCTGGCCCCAGGCATCCGGTTCCGACCCAGGGCACCGCTCCGAACGTCGAGAGCCCCGCCGTCCCTGTCTTGTCCGGGGACGGCGGGGCTCGCAATCTTCCAGTGGACCTCCCGGCTGCGGCGCGAGGGCGGGAACCCCTCTGGCAGCCTACTTCGCGCCCAGCTGCAGCAGGAAGCGGTTGGCCTCCTCCATCCTGGCGGAGATGGAGTCATCCGACATCGAGTACTCGTCGCTCTTCATGAGGCGCTCGAGGAGGACCTGGAAGTAGGAGATGGTGAGCGCGTTCACGAGCTCGAGGTTCTCCTCCTTGATGAGTCCCTTCTTGACCAGGGGCTCGAGCATCGCGGCGTTCCTCTCCTCGAACTTGCCCCTGCTCAGCATCTCCAGCACCGTGTCGGAGATGTTGGCGAGCTGCTCGGGGTAGATGCTGTAGTAGAAGGAGACCGACTCGTCCAGCGGCGTGCTGTGCTCCTCGAAGAACAGGTGGTGGTAGACGTCGGGCCGCACGCTCGCGTGGCGCGAGAACAGCCTCCACGAGTAGAGGTAGGCGTCGACGGGGTCCGCGACCTGGATGCTGGAGTTGGCGAGCATCCGGCAGTAGTCCTCGAGGTAGCCGATGGAGGCGAGGGTGATGAGCGTGTCAACGTCCTTGAAGTAGAGGTACAACGTCGCGCTGTTGTAGCCGGCGTTGGCGGCGACCTTGCGGATGGAGACGCCGCTCACGCCCTCCGCGTCGATGATCCCTCTGGTGGCGTCGAGGAACGTGGTGATGATCTCGTTGCGCTGCTCCTCGGTGTACTTGTTGCGTCCCATGTGCCTCCGCATCTCCAACACTCTCTGAAACGCTCAGAAACCCCTCCATCATATACATTCTTGAGAGAATCACCAATTTTCGCGGCCGATGACTCTACCAGAAATTATGGCCTGTCATGCCGGTGGACCCGAGCCGTCCGATGGGCGCGCCTCCCGGGGCGGCCCGCCGCCCCCGCGCGGGCGACCTCCCGCCCGTCATATCGTGACAGCTATGGGTTCCGGGCGTACCATGGCGTCCACATACCGACGGCGCGCGGCGGGAAGGGCCGGGCGCCGGGGGAGGGGGAGCCATGGAGTGCGCCGAGAGGCAGGACGAGGCGGTCGAGGGCGCCCCAGCGCGGGCGCGAGAGTTCGCGCCCTCACCCTACCGGGACCTCGCACCCGATCAGGTCGCCTCCGACCACCGTTCCAAGCTCAGGCACATACGCAACCGCACCGTCGGCGGCATCGGCGCGATGCTCGCCATTACCGCCCTGGCAGTCGTCTGGGGTGGTGCCTCGGTTGCGCCCGTCGCGGTCGCGTCCTTCCTGCTCGCGAGTGGCGCGGCCCTCGCGAGCGAGCGCGGCGCCGTCTCCCGGCAGTGGTCGGCGCTGACCCAGGTCGCCTCGGCCGACTGCGACCCTGCCAAGCTCCTGCGCATCCTCGACGCCCTGGGCGAGAAGGACCGCGGAGCCGCGGACGACCTTCTGGTGTGGTACGGGACCTGCCTCGCCCTCACTGGCGACGCCCCCGCCGCGCTCGACGTCGCGCGTTCGCTCGACTCCGGCACCGGCGCGCGCGCCGCAGCGCGCACCCGCCGCACCCGCGCCGCCACCGTCGCGCGTGAGCTCAACGCCGCATCGATCCGCCTCACGGCAGCAGCCCGCTCCGGCGACCGCGAGGGCCTCGCCTCCGCGCTGGCTAAGGCCCGTGAGGTCGACGGACGCCTGAGACCGACCGACCCGCTCCGCGTCGCCGCGGCGGCACTCGAGGCCGAGGGCGAGCTCGAGCTCGCCCTCGCTGACGGCGACCCCGCCGCCTGCGAGGTGCCCCTTCGCGAGCTCGCCTCCTGCGCAGGCACGAGGCTGCGCCACGTCTGCTACGTCTTCGACCGCGCCCGCGTGCGCGAGGCGTCTGGCGACGCCGCCGCGGCGTCCGCGGACTTCTCCTACGTCGTCGAGCAGGGAGGCACGCTCGCCCTCCGCGAGGAGGCACGCGCCGCTACCGAGCGGCTCTCCGCGGGCTAGACGCCGCGGAGCACAATCTGCCGTACTTCCGAGACACGGCCGCACGGCCGCGTCCAGTTGTGCATGTGAAATAACAACAATTCCAAAAATTTGCATTATTAAGGGCAAATTTCGGGATTATTCCAATTTGCATTACCTCAAACCTATGGGTTGCTTTTACTAACCGCTTGCCTAATATAACGGTAATTCCTACCCCAGACGTTCTAATTTCAGGGGCAAGGCGCACGCGGGAGCCGAGGTCCTTCTCGGTGCCCGGCCGCCGGACGAAGGCCCCGAGGAGGCCTTCTACCCGGGAGCGAGCGCCTTGGAGCTTCGTCCGACGACGGAGGGCCGCCGCCGGTGCGAGTGAGAGGGGGCCCGCACGCTGAGTATGCCTTGCACGCAATGATTTCTTTCTGTTGGAGTGAGGTTAGGGGGAGTCGTGGACTACAAGCTCATCGCAAACTCGTGGGCGATATGGCTGGCGGTCATACCGGTCGCGCTGCTCGAGATCTACCAGGCGTACATCTTCGCCAAGAAGACGAAGGCCGCGGGCCCGCTGGTCGGGCTCAGCGCCGAGGAGGCCAACAAGGCCTTCAAGGTCGGCATGCGCTCCGCCATCGGCCCGTCCCTCGGCGTCTTCGCGGTGATGCTCGGCCTCATGGCCGTCATCGGCGCGCCCCTCGCCTGGCAGCGCCTCTCCATCATCGGCGCCGCGCCGACCGAGCTCGCCGCCGCGACCATGGCCGCCAAGGCCCAGGGCCTCGAGCTCTCGAGCCCCGACTACGGCGCGATTAACTTCGCCAACGCCTGCTGGGTCATGGCGCTCAACGGCAACGCGTGGCTGCTCACCTCCGGCCTCCTCGCCGACAAGCTGGACAAGATATCCAAGAAGGTCATGGGTCACAACAAGAAGACCCTCGGCATCTTCACCGTGGCGGCCACGTGCGGCGCCTTCGGCTACATGTGCATCAACCAGGTCATCATCGGCCTCGCGCCGGCCAAGAACGAGGTTCTCGCCTCCACCATCAGCAGCTTCGTGCTGATGGTCGTCCTGGAGCGCGTCGCAAAGAAGCATCCCAGGCTCGGCGAGTGGACCCTCGGCATCGCGATGGCCGCCGGCATGGCGGTGGCCGTCATCTTCAAGCACCTCGTGATGGGAGCGTGACGAAACATGGCAGACACGAGCGTAACCACCGCGACGACGACTGACGCCGCGGCTGACGAGGCCTTCGCGGAGGCCTACACCAAGCCCATCATCCGCTACGGCCGAGTGACCAACCTCCTCGCCGTCCTCTTCTGCTTCGTCCCCGCCGTCGTGGTGTGGCTCGTCTTCGGCTACCTGCCGCAGATCGGCGACATCCTGACCGGCTGGGGCCTGATCGCCTCGATTTACCTGGTGTTCGCCTTCATCGAGCCGATCTCGTACTACCCGATCGTCGGCCTCTCGGGTGTCTACATGGTCTGCCTGTCCGGCAACATCGGCAACGTGCGCATCCCGTGCGCCCTCATGACCCAGCAGGTCCTCAAGACCGAGCCCGGCACCCGCAAGGCGGAGCTCGTCTCCACGCTCGGCATCGCCGGCTCGATCATCACCAACCTCGCCCTCACCACCCTGGCCGCCCTCGCCGGCGCGTTCATCATGTCGATCCTGCCGCCGATCATCATCGAGGCGCTCTCCTACGTCTCGCCCGCCATCTTCGGCGCGATGTTCGGCATGCAGGCCGCCAAGAACCTCAAGTACGCCTGCTTCGCCGCCCTTCTCGGGTTCCTGGCGATGGGCGTCTTCAACATCGCGACCTACGTGACGGTGCCGCTGATGGTCTTCGGCACGGTCGCGTTCGCCATGCTCGTCGACAACCGCAAGTCGAAGGAAGAGGGACCTAAGGAGGAGGCAGCGTAATGGAAGCGGAGAAGATCAAGGCGGCAGCACAGGACTCGCTCAAGGACGTCGTCGGATGGCGCCGGCACCTGCACGAGCATCCCGAGGTGGGCTTCGACCTCAAGAACACGATGGCCTACGTATGCTCGGTCCTGGACGAGTTGGGCGTAGAGCACGAGGCCAACGAGAAGGGCTCCTACGTCGTCGCCTACATCAACCGCGGCAAGCCCGGCAAGACGATCGCCGTCCGAGCCGACATGGACGCCCTGCCGGTGCAGGAGGAGACGGGCCTGGAGTTCGCCTCCAAGGAGCCCGGTAAGATGCATGCCTGCGGCCACGACGTGCACACCGCCTGCCTGCTCGGCCTGGCCAAGGTTCTGAAGGGCATGGAGGGCGAGCTCAACGGCTCGGTCAAGCTGCTCTTCCAGCCTGCCGAGGAGCTCGGCACGGGCTCGCCGGTGCTCATCGCCGACGGCGTCCTCGACGACGTGGACGAGGTCGTCGGCATGCACAACGGCAACCTGGGCGACGGCGCAGAGCCGGGCGACCTGGTCTTCTCGACCGGCCCCATGATGGCGACGATGGACAAGTTCACGCTCACCATCAAGGGCCAGGGTGCCCACGGCTCCACGCCGCAGGCCTCGATCGACCCGATCACCATCGCGTCATATGTCATCACCAGCCTTCAGGAGATCATCTCGCGCGAGTGCGACCCGCGCGACGCCGCCGTCATCACCATCGGCTCGATCCACGGCGGGGACGCCTTCAACATCATCCCGGACACCTGCGAGCTGGCCGGTACCACCCGCGTCTTCACCAACGAGATGCGCGACTTCATCGAGCGGCGCATTGGCGAGGTCGCGGAGGGCGTCGCCAAGGCCTACCGCGCCGACATCGTATACAAGTTCTTCCGTCAGCCGCCCCCACTGGTCAACGACAAGGGCGTGGCGGAGAAGCTCATCGAGGTCTCGAACGAGCTCTATCCGGACAACACCCGCATGATGCAGAAGCTCTGCATGGCGGGCGAGGACTTCGCCTGGTACCTGCAGAAGAAGCCCGGCGCGTTCTTCTTCTTCTGCAACCCCAAGCCGATCGACGGCAAGTGCTGGCCGCACCACAACTCCAAGTTCGCGATCGACGAGACCCACCTCGACAGGCCCATGGCGGTCTTCGCGGGCTTCGTCGCGAGCGAGCTCGCCTAGGGGGTCGGACATGGACGTAAAGGCTGAGGTCGCCACCGTCATGGACGACGTCGTCTCCTGGCGTCGCCACCTGCACGAGAGGCCCGAGATCGGCTTCGACCTCAAGGGGACGCTCGCCTACGTGTCGGCGCAGCTCGACGCGATGGGCATCCCGCACGAGGTCAATGACGAGCACTCCTACGTCATAGGTTGGATCCGTGGCTCCGAGGGCGGCCGTACCGTCGCCCTGCGCGCGGACATGGACGCCCTGCCGGTGCAGGAGGAGACGGGCCTTGAGTTCGCCTCCAAGGTGCCTGGCAGGATGCACGCCTGCGGCCACGACGCCCACACCGCCATGCTGCTCGGCGTGGCCAAGGTGCTCGAGGCGCACAAGGGCGACATCAAGGGCACGGTCAAGCTCGTCTTCCAGCCCGCCGAGGAGCTCGGCACGGGCTCCAAGGTCCTGTGCGAGGACGGCGTGATGTCCGACGTGGACGAGATCGCCGGCCTGCACGTGGGCAACATCTCCGAGGAGGCCAAGCCGGGTGACCTGGTCTTCTCCCTTGGTCCCATGATGGCGACCATGGACAAGTTCACGCTCAAGGTGATCGGTCACGGGGCGCACGGCTCCACGCCGCAGGCCTCCGTCGACCCCATCACCATCGCCGCCTACATCGTCAGCGGCCTGCAGGAGGTCATCTCGCGCGAGAAGGACCCGCGCAATCCGGCGGTCGTCTCCGTCGGCAAGATCCGCGGCGGCTCCGCCTTCAACATCATCCCCGACACGGTGGAGATGGAGGGCACGGCCCGTACCCTCACCAACGAGGACCGCGACTTCATCGAGAGGCGCATCGGTGAGGTGGCGGAGGGCATCGCGAAGGCGTACCGCGCGGACATAGAGTACAAGTTCTTCCGCCAGCCGCCCCCCGTGGTGAACGACCGCGCCGTCGCCGAGAGGCTCGTGGCGGTCTCGCGCGAGCTCTACCCCGACGACACGCTGATCATGACCAGACCGGTCATGGGCGGCGAGGACTTCGCCTGGTACCTGCAGGAGAAGCCCGGCGCGTTCTTCCTGCTCTCCAACCCCCTGCCGGTCGACGGCAGGTGCTGGCCGCAGCATAGCGCCCACTTCGCGCTCGACGAGGGCCAGTTCCACAAGGGCATCGAGGTCATGGTGGCCTTCGCGCTCAAGGAGCTTGGCGCGGCGTAGGCACAGCGCGCCGGGGCCGCGGGCCGGGTTCGACACCCTGCCGCGGACCCGGCGCGCGGCCCGTACCGGCGCCCGGCCCGCGCCTCGGGGCTCAGCCCGCGCGCTTGCCTACCTCGTGAGGCCGTCCTGCCGCATCATGGTCTCGAGGGCGTCGAGGTCGCTCTCGATGTCCAGCGTCCGCGTCGCGCTCATGGAGCCGAGCAGCGTCTGGAAGGCGTCGTTGATCCGCTCGAGCGACGCGAGGATGCGCGACGCCACGTCCTTCTCGCCTGCCGTGGGCGCGGGCTTGGCCGCGATCTCCGCGTACGCACCGATGAGCTTGGCGGTCGTCGGCAGGTAGTAGGTCGAGAAGAGCCCGAGCTTGGAGATGGTGTCCGGGTGCCTCCTGGCCTCGGCCTCGATCTGGCGTGCGAGGTCCACGGTCCGCTCGACGTCGCGTCTGGCCTCGCCCTCGACGCGCTGGGCGACCTGCTCCACGTCCTCCATGCTCGCCTGGATCCGTGCGAGCGTAGCGAGCTGCTCCTCGGTGAGGTCGTCGACGGGGCCGCGTGCGGCCTGCTCCTCGCGGCGCCGCTCCTCGTACTCCTCGTAGAGCTCGTCGGTCAGCAGGAAGGCGGTGCCGTCGTCGGAGAGGTGGCCCTGCGGCGTCCAGTCGCGGCTGATGAACTCCCTGAGGTAGGCGACCATCCGCTCCTGCTTGATGCCCCGCCGCGTGGCGAGCTCCTCCACGGTGATCGCGGGCTGCCGGAGAAGGAGCGGCCGGCAGGTCGTGTAGGCGAGCGCGAGGTCCTGCTCGAACTTGCCCTTTGGCCCGACCTTCACGAGGAAGAGGATGGAGGCGGCGAGCATCAGCGCGCAGACGATGGCGAGGGCGACGCTGCCGACCGCGATGAAGCTGACGAGCACGACCGCGAGCGGCATCGAGATGAAGAGGGCGAAGGCGTACACGAGGATCCCGCGGAAGGTCGGGCCGGTCGTGACCGTGAGGGGGGCGAGGTAGCGCTCGTAGGACTGCTGGTCGAGCGTGTCGAGCCACTTGGAGAGCTCGCTGTTGGCGACGCTGACGCTCTTGCTGATTCCCTTGCCTATGGCCTTGCCCGCCTCCGCGATGCCGTCGAAGACGCCCTGCAGCACGGGGCTGACGTCGGGGGTGCCACCCAGCGAACGGTTGACCTCGCGCATCATCTCGTCGATGGTCCGGTTGGCGGCGTCCATCGCGTTGGCGGCGAAGTCGGCGCGGCTGGCGGCGTCGGGTCGGCTGGCGGTGTCGGGTCGGCTGGCGGCATTCTTGCGCTGGTCCTTGTCCATGTCTGCCATCCGTCTTCCTTTCGCTCGCCCGGCGCGGTCCCGCTCGCGCGGCGCGGTCTGGTGAATCGGCGCGGCGGGTTGCCGTGGGCACATGTTACGCCATCGGACGCACGGCGGAGAGCGTCCGCGCCGCCTCCTCGCCAGCCGCGCGAGACTCCCGCCTGGCGTCCTCGAGGCGCCTAAGGGAGAAGGACAGCTCCTCCGGAGGCCCTGCCAGCCGCACCCCGGCCGTGGGCTCCGTGCCTGCGGGCTCCGCGCCCGTGGCGGCCTCCTGCCCTGAAGCTTGCACGGAGCTGCCCGCGAGCTTGCGCCAGATTGGTAGCGCGGCCTCCACGACCTCGCCCAGGGCGTCCGTCATCGAGGCGTCGGCGTGTCGCACCAGGGTGAGCGCGGCCGCGGCCTGCTCCGCGAGCAGGCGCGAGGCGGTAAGCTGGTCGGCCCGTGCGGCCAGGTCGCCAGAGCGCCCTGGCGTCGATCTGGCTCGCAGCCTCGCGGCGGCGGCGAGGCTCGCGAGGTCGTGCGACTGCCCCGCCAGGTCGCGGAGAAGCGCGTCCAGCGCGCTCTGCTCCTTGAGAAGGGCGGCCTGCCGTAGCTTGAGCGCGACCTCCGTGCGGTCGACGAGCCCCGGTGCGAGCGCCCCGGCGGCCCCAGCGGCCCCGGCAGACCCCGTCGCTCCGGCATGTCCGGAGGTGGCCCCGCAGACCTCGCCGCCGGCACCGTCGGCAGGCTCGCGTCCGGCGGGGGAGCACCTGGTGCCAGGGCGGCGAAACGTCCGTGCCAGGCGGGCGAGAAGGCCGTCGCGCTCCGGGGCGTCCGCGCCGCGGCCCCCGTCGTCGTCCGCGCCACGCCGCGCGCCGGCGCCCCAGGTCGCCTCGGCCAGGCTCGCCAGGGCGGCGTCCGCCTCGTCTGCCAAGCGGCGCGCATTCGACGAGCGCAGCACCTCGAGTGCGGAGTCGACGGTCCTGGCCACGTCGCGGCGACGTCCCTCGCCGAACCCGGAGACGCCGAGCGTGGTCGAGGTGTCGATGCCGGCAGCGAGGCGTGCGACCGCCGCGGCGTTGGCATCCCCAGGCGCGCAAGGCTGGGCGGGCGTGCGGGGCGCGGCTGTCACGTCGGGTGCGCCGTATCGGGCGCGAGTCCCTGGCTGGGTGTCGTCGGGCATAGCTTTCCCACCTCTTTCCTGGCACGAGTCTACCCTGTCGTCTTGCTGGCCCAGGCGAATCCCTGCGGAGAATCCGTAGGGCGGAGTGCCAGAATGTCAGGGGCCTGACGGTTTCGCCCCCGACATGCTCCCGCATGTTCCGGGGCCTGCGGATAAAGGTGATAGAAATGATAGAGTGCCTGGTCGTCGGTCTGGGCGGCTTCCTCGGCGCCGTGATGCGCTACCTCGTAGGGCTGGTCCCGGTTGGAGCGCAGGGGGGCTTTCCTTACAAGACCCTCGCGATCAACGTCGTCGGCGCGTTCGCGATCGGCGTCGTCGTCGCCTTTGCGGCCCGTGGGGTGGTGAGCCCGCGATGGGAGCTCTTCCTCAAGGTGGGCATCTGCGGTGGATTCACGACCTTCTCGACCTTCGCGCTCGAGTGCGACCAGCTGGCGGCCCGTGGCTCCGCGGGCCAGGCGGTGCTCTACGTCTGCCTGAGCCTTTCGCTCGGCATGCTCGCGGTCTTCCTCGGACAGCGCGTCGCGGGGTAGGGGGCAGCCGGGATTCGTCGTCACGGCTGGCGGGGCGCGCCTGCGCTCCGGCCCGGCCGACCCGGACGCGCGCCGCCCCGCCCCCCGGACGCAATTCCCTCGGCGGGGTTCTGCATTTGGGCGAGTTGTGGACGGGTCGGGAGGCGCGCGGCGCCCGCGCGACGGAGGGCGCGCCCGCCCGCGCCAGCGTTTGCCCAGGATCTGGCGGCCGGCCCCGCCGCCGGCCGCCTCGCGGCCCGCCCCGACCCGTCCCCAAGTCGCGGAAATGCACGGCCGGACGTGAAGGCCGCGCCGGGCCCCCGGCCGGCCCCGCCGCCGGCCGCCTCGCGGCCCGCCTCGACCCGTCCCCAAGTCGCGGAAATGCACGGCCGGACGTGAAGGCCGCGCCGGGCCCCTGGGCCGGCCCCGCCCGACGCCGCCTGCCACGCCCGCGGCCCCCGCCCCGCTCGCCCTCCGCCCTCGTCCGCCCGCTTCTCGGCGGGCACGCCTTGTACTAGAGTGTCCCTGTGGCGCGGCTCCGCGGATCGGCCGGAAGGTCCGCCCCACGTGCCACGTCCAGTACGGAGAGAGGAGCGCCCATGGCGGAGCCCGGCGTCACGAACCCCGGCGCAAAGGTCGTCCGCGCCTACACCAGGCAGGTCCTCCCCATGTGGGAGGAGCTCAAGGAGAAGGGCCGCTACTTCGTGCGCGAGGAGTACGTGCGCGCCAAGAACGACACAATCTCCGACTACTACCTCGAGCTCTACCGCTGGTGCACGGCGGCTGCCAAGCGGCACGGCGTCAGGGTCCCCGAGGGGCTGACGCTGCCCATCTGGCTCTCCCTGAGCGAGGCCCAGCGCCTCTCGCCGTCGGCGGACACGGTCTCGCTCACGCTGGACGTCCCGCGCGACGAACTCTGCATCATCGACTACAACAAGTGGGGCTACCGCGTGAACGACTTCTATGTTCCCAAGGACGAGGCCGACGAGCGCGCGCACAACCAGGAGCTCCAGAAGCGCGGCATCAGTAACGAGGCCATGCTCATCATGGGACACCTGGGCAACTACTACCCGGACATGAAGCGCAAGGTCATAGCCAGCTGGGACAGGGTCTTCACTCCGAACGAGGACATCGACCAGAACGTCGGCGTCTGCTGGGAGATCCTCCCCGAGTGGGTCGTGGACGCGAAGGTGGGATGCGAAGATGAGTGATAGCGAGCCGCAAGCCTCGGGCGAGAAGGACGTCGAGCCCCAGGCGCCCGCGGCCAGCCCCGACACGATCGTGCTCTGGACCTGCCAGGCGCCGGTCGTCGTCGAGACGATCCGCCGCGACGGCGTGACGCACGTGAAGCGCGAGTACGTCGAGCGGAAGTACGGCGACGCGGCGTGGTCGTTCGAGGTGGCCTACGGCTTCTTCCGCCAGGGGGCCGAGAGGATCGTGCCGAGGCCCGCGGAGGCCGAGTCCGCCATCTGGGCGTACCGCCGCGAGGCCTACGCCTACCCCACGCCCGGCTACTACTCGCTCATGCTCGAGGTCCCGCGCGACCAGTGCGTCCTTTTCGACCTGCGCGTCTGGAACAAGATTCTCTCGCTGCACTACGTGGGAGAGTCCCGCAAGGAGGAGCGCGCGTTCGAGCACGAGCTTGAGCGGCAGGGCGTCAAGCAGCCCAGCGAGCTCTTCTCCACGCCGTACTACCCCGTGCTCAAGCGCAAGGTGACGGACAGCTGGCAGCGGCTCTTCAACTCGGCGGAGGGCTGCGATGACGACTACGTCCAGGCCGGCCTCTGGGAGATTCGCTCCGAGTGGGTCAAGCACTGCGTGAGGCTCGAGGAGGTCTAGCGCGGCCGCGCCGGCCGCCCGCGGACAGCCGCCCGCGCTCGCCGCGCCGGCGGCCGTCCGCGGCTCGCGCCTAGCGTGCGAGAAGCTCGCGCTCGTTCGCGGCGATCCTGGCGCTGACCTCGCGCCAGGCGCGCACGTCCTCCTCGCTGATGCCGGCGAAGCGGGCGGCGTCGTAGTCCGCGAGCGAGGTCCTGATGGCCTCCTCGACCGGCGCGGCCTTCTCGCCCAGCACCACGTGGACCACGCGGCGCGACTCCTGCGAGGCGTCGGTCGCGGCGGTGGGGCTCACCGTGTGGGGCTCGCGCTCCACGATCGTGTCGACGAGGCCCTTGCGCGAGAGGCGCGTGAGCTGCGCGGAGAGCGAGACCGTGTTGGTGTCGAGGTACTCGGCGAGCTCGGCCTTGGTGCAGCCGTCGGTTATGGTGACGAAGGCGAGCGCGCGGGCGTCGGCCAGCGACAGGCCGAACTGCGTCGCCACCGTGTCGAGGTAGCGCTCGAGCAGCTTGTCCGCGAAGAAGGCGTCCGCCACGGCGCTGTTGGCCATGGTCTGCCCCACGTGCACGGTCATGCGCTCCTTGCCGAGCCGCTTGGTGCCGGGCAGGCCCGGCGTGGCGCCGCCGTCGCCGGCGAACTGCAGCATGAAGGCGTAGATCTCCGGCTTGCGCACGGTGTACTCGTCCTTGTCGTACACCTTCTTGTAAAAGTCGCGGTAGTACTGGATCACGTTGAGCTTCATCTGCACGGTGCTGGCGAAGGTCCCCTGGGAGACGAGCGACCCCTCGGTCTTGACGTAGTAGTAGAGGGGCACGCCGAGCGGGTAGATGGAGCGGCAGCGCAGCACGTACTCCATGTTGAAGATGAAGTCCTCCGACCAGCTGATGTCCGGGTCCATCCTGAGGTGGTGCTCCTCGAGGATGGAGCGGCGGAAGAGCTTGTTCCACAGCACGCCGTAGTAGAAGTCGGCAGGGTTGCGCATCATGAGCTCGGCGTACTCCTCGCGCGAGACCGGCCGGTCGAAGTCGATGTCGCCCTTGGGGGCGACGCGGGTTCCCACGACGCGGTAGAAGTCGCAGATGACCATGTCGACGTCGTAGTCCTCCATCGCGTGGACGAGCAGGCGCGTCGCCTCCGGGGAGATCCAGTCGTCGGCGTCCAGGAACTGCACGTAGTCGCCGCGCGCCTCGTCGAGTGCGCGGTTGCGCGCGCGGGAGACGCCGCCGTTTCCCTGGTGGATCGCCCGCACGCGGGGGTCGTGCGCGGCGTAGTCGTCCAGGATCCGGCCGGAGGAGTCGTCGCTGCCGTCGTCGACGGCGATGAGCTCGAAGTCCGAGAAGTCCTGCGCGAGGATGCTGTCGATGCAGCGGCCCACGACCTTCTCGGCGTTGTACACGGGCACGATGATGGTGACCTTCGGCATGGTTGGGCTCCCAGCAGGCTCGGGACGCCGCGCGCCCCCGGTTCGCGTGCGCCATCCATTGTAGCCAAGCGGCCCCGGGCCCCGCGTGCGGGCTGGGGAGACCGCCGGGCGCAGGCGACGGAGAAGGACCTCGGCTTGCGGTATCATCCACACAACAGCCAGCGCCGGAGGGGGACTATGGACGTCGGGAGAGGCGGGGCGGGCCCTGCGTCGGGCGTCGCCTTCGCGAGCGACTTGGACGGGACGCTCTGCCCCCAGGGCTCGTGGAGCCGCTTCGACGCGGCGGACGTGGCCGCCATCCGGGAGCTCCAGCGTGCGGGCGGCCTCTTCGGCATCTGCACCGGCCGCTCGGCCGGCGGCGTGGCCCATGCGCTCGAGCGGGGAGCGGCGGACGTCACGCTCGACTTCCAGATCGTCGCGACCGGCGCGCTCGTGCTCGACGGGGCGGGTCGGGAGGTCTTCTCCTGCCGGGCGGACCCCGCGGCCGTGGAGCGCGTCGTCGACCGCTACCTGGGAAGGCTCCCCCTCGTCGTGCAGGCCGGCGACCACATGTGCACCTTCGGCGAGCCCACGCGCGACCAGGTCCCGATCAGATCGGTGGCCGACCTCGGCGACCGCGTCCTTGGCGTCTCGCTCGCGGCGGGCTCGCCTGCGGGCGCCCGCGAGGTCGCCGCCTGGGTGAACGCGGAGCTGGGCGACAAGCTCGTCGCCTTCGAGAACGTGCGGAACGTGGACGTGGTGGCGCGGGGCTGCTCCAAGGGCCGCGCCGTGGACGTGGTCCGTCGCCACCTCGGGGCGAGTCTGGTCGCGGTCATCGGCGACTCCTACAACGACCTGCCCATGTTCGCGGCGGCAGACGTCGCCTTCGCCTTCGCCGACTCGCCGCGGGAGGTACGCGAGAAGGCCGACCGGCTGGTGGGGTCGTTCGCCGAGGCGGTCGCCGCCCTCCTCGGCCAGAGCCACGCCTAGGCGGCGCGCGACTCCGGTCCGAGCCGCGTCCGGCCCGCGCAGCGTCCGGGCCGCGCGTCCTTCTCGGCCTAGGCGGCGACGCGCGATGCGCGCAGGCGGCCCCTCGCGCGCTTGCGCCCCTTGTTGGCGCCCTTCGTCCAGACGTCGGGGTTGAGCATCACGAGCACGGGGAAGAGCTCGAGCCTGCCCGCGAGCATGTCGAACATCAGCACGGCCTTCGAGAGGTAGCCGTAGGTGGAGAAGTTGCTCATGGGGCCGACGACCTCGAGGCCGGGGCCGATGTTGTTGAGCGTGGCCGCCACGGCGGAGAAGTTCGTCCCAAAGGAGAAGCCGTCGACGGAGACCACGAGGACGGAGAGGGCGAACACGAACACGTAGAGGATCAGGAAGATGTAGACGGAGCCGACCTGCTCCTCGGAGACGGGCTCGCCGTCCATGCGGACCTTCATCACGTTGTGCGGGTGCACGTAGGAGCGGATGCCCCTCTTGGCGGCGCGCAGGAAGATGAGGATGCGGGAGACCTTGAGGCCGCCGCCGGTGGAGCCGGCGCAGGCGCCGATGCACATCAGGAGCAGCAGGACCTCCTTGGAGAGGGAGGGCCACAGGTCGAAGTTGGTCGTGGAGTAGCCCGTCGTCGTGATGATCGAGGCCACCTGGAAGAGCGCGGCGCGCACGCACTCGCCGGCGGAGGCGTACATCCTGAGCGTGTCGAAGGAGATGATCACGATGGCCGCCAGGATGATGCCCAGGTAGGCGCGGACCTCCTCCATGCGGAAGGCGTCGCGGGCGCGCCTGGTGGTGAGCAGGTAGTAGAAGGAGAAGTTCACGCCGAAGGCGATCATGAACACGGAGGTGACCACCTGCTGGAAGGGCGTGTAGGAGGCGCAGGAGTCGTTGAGGACGCCGAAGCCGCCCGTGCCGGCGCTGCCGAAGGTGATGCAGAGGGCGTCGAACCAGTACATGCCGGAGGCGAGCAGGATGAGGATCTGCACGATGGTCATCACGAGGTAGATCCGGTAGAGGATCTTGGCCGTGTCGCGCACGTGCGGCACGAACTTGGAGACGTTGTAGCCGGGGCTCTCCGCCTTCATGAGGTTCATCTGCGAGCCGGAGCGGACCGGGAACATCATCAGGATGAACACGAGCACGCCCATGCCGCCGATCCAGTGCGAGAAGCTCCTCCAGAAGCGCGTCGCGTGCGAGAGCGCCTCGACGTCAGAGACGATGGAGGCGCCGGTGGTCGTGAAGCCAGAGATGATCTCGAACAGGGCGTCGACGTAGTTGGGGATCTCGCCGGTCATCACGAAGGGCAGGGCACCGAACAGCGACAGCACGAGCCAGGCGAGAGAGACGGCGACCATGCCGTCCTTGGTGTAGATCTCGGTCTCGCGCGGCCGCCTGGCCGTCCCCGCGAAGCCGATCGTGAGGCAGATCAGCATGCAGAGCAGGAAGGCGAAGCCGGTCTGCTCGTGGAAGACGAGGGCGATGAGGCAGGGGAGGGCCATGATGGCCCCCTCGACCCTGAGTACCCAGGCGAGCACGTAGCGAATCATCGGGTAGTTCATCTGGGGGACACTCCTGCCGTCAGGCGAGGATATCGTGAATATCCTGGAACCCTATGTTGGTGGTTATTACGATGACCGAGTCGCCGCTGCGGATCACGTCGGAGCCGCTCGGCACGATCAGGTTCCCGTCGCGGAAGATGCCGGCCACGAGGACGTCCCTCTTGAGGCGCATGTCGGCCAGCCGGACGCCGGTCACGACCGAGTCGTCCTTGATCTTGAACTCGAGCGCCTCCGCGCGGCCGTCGAGCATCTTGTACATGACCTCGACGTTGCTGCCCATGCCGTTGCGGGTCGCGCGCACGTAGCGCACGATCGACTCCGCGGTGATGGTGCGCGGGGAGACGATGGCGTCGAGGTTGAGCTTCTTCACGACGCCGTTCACCTCCATGTGGCTGAGCTTGGTGACCACCTTGTACTTGATGATGTCCCTGGCGTACAGCGACAGGATGATGTTCTCCTCGTCGATGCCCGTGCCGGCGAGCATGGAGTCCATCGTCTCGATGTGCTCCTCCTTGAGGAACTCCTGGTCGGAGCCGTCGCCGTGGATGATGGTGGCGTTGGGGAGGAGCTCTGCGAGCTCCTCGCAGCGCTTGTAGTCCTGCTCGATGATCTTGGAGCGGATGCCCACCTCGTCGAGGATCTGCGCGAGGTAGAAGCTGACCTTGCCGCCGCCGATGAGCAGGGCGTTGTGGACGCGGTCCTTCTGCATGCCCATGCGGCGGAAGAACTCGTCGGCCACGCCGGGCATCGCCATGATGGAGAGGATGTCGCCCTCGCGGGCCTCGAAGGAGCCGTCGGGGATGATCACGTCGTCGCCGCGGCGCGCCATGCAGACGAGGACGTTGGTCGAGAGCCTCTTGGAGAGCTCGCGCAGGGGCATCCCGACGAGGCTGCAACCCTCGGGGACCCTGAAGCTGATGAGGCTCGTGCGGCGCTTCGCGAAGCTGTAGACCTCTGACGCCTGCGGGAAGCGCAGGAGGTGCGAGGTCTCGAGCGCGGCCTCGTACTCGGGGTTGATGGTCATCGAGACGCCGAGCTTCTCCTGCAGGAAGTTGCGCTCGGCGGAGTAGATGGGGTTCCTGACCCTGGCGACCGTCCTGCAGCCGCCCGCCTTCTTGGCGAGGACGCAGCACAGGAGGTTGACCTCGTCGCTCTGGGTGACGGCGACGAGCATGTCGGCATGCTCGATGCCCGCCTCGGAGAGCGTCTTGAAGCTCGTGGCGTTGCCCACGACGCCCATCACGTCGTAGATGGTGGAGATGCCGTCCACCCGCTCGGCGTTGGTGTCCACGACGGTGATGTCGTTGTCCTCGTTGACGAGCTGGGCGGCGATGGTCCTTCCGACCTTGCCGCAACCGACCACAATGACCTGCATGGCGACTCTCTCTCGGCTTGGATGATACGGGCGAATTATAGCAGCGCGGTCTCGGGGGGAAGTCAGACACTTGTCTAGTTTATAATGATGCATTCAAATGACGCAAAGCGGCCCCGGCGCGAGCGCGCCCGGGCGAGGCGAGAAGAACCGGGGGTCTCACATGGCGGAGTTCATCTACCAGATGGAGCGGGTCCGCAAGGACTACGACAACAAGGTCATCCTCGACGACGTCACGATGGGGTTCTTCCCCGGCGCCAAGATCGGCGTCGTGGGCCCCAACGGCATGGGCAAGTCCACCCTGCTCAAGATCATGGCCGGCGTGGAGGACACCACCAACGGCGAGGCGCGGCTGAGCGAGGGCTACACCGTGGGCTACCTGCCCCAGGAGCCCCAGCTCGACCCCACCAAGACGGTCAAGGGCAACATCGAGGAGGCCTTCGGCGACGTGCTCGCCAAGGTCGCGCGCTTCAACGAGGTCAGCGAGCAGATGGCCGACCCCGACGCGGACTTCGACGCCCTCATGGCCGAGATGGGCGACCTGCAGACCCAGATCGACGCGGTGGGCGGCTGGGACCTCGACTCCCAGCTCTCGCAGGCGATGGACGCCCTGCAGTGCCCCGACCCCGACGAGGGCGTCGAGCACCTCTCCGGCGGCGAGCGCCGCCGCGTCGCACTCTGCAAGATCCTGCTCGAGGCGCCCGACCTTCTCCTGCTCGACGAGCCGACCAACCACCTCGACGCCGAGAGCGTCCTGTGGCTGGAGCAGTTCCTCAAGAACTACCAGGGGGCGGTGCTGGCCGTCACGCACGACCGCTACTTCCTGGACAACGTCGCCGAGTGGATCTGCGAGGTCGACCGCGGGACCCTCTACCCCTACAAGGGCAACTACTCCACCTACCTGGAGACCAAGGCCGCCCGCCTCGAGATGGAGAGCAAGCAGAACGCGCGTCGCGCCAAGAAGATGAAGAGCGAGCTCGAGTGGGTGCGCAGCTCCCAGAAGGCCCGCCAGGCCAAGAGCAAGGCGCGCCTGGCCGCCTACGAGCAGATGGAGGCGGAGGCCAAGAGCGGCCGCGAGGTCGACTTCACGGAGATCCACATCCCGCTGGGGCCGCGCCTGGGCGCCAAGGTGCTCGAGGCCGACCACCTGCACAAGGCCTTCGGCGACCACGTGCTCTTCGACGACCTCACCTTCAGCCTGCCGCGCAACGGCATCGTGGGTGTCATAGGCCCCAACGGCGTCGGCAAGTCCACGCTGTTCAAGATGATCGTGGGCAAGGACGTCCCGACCTCCGGCACGCTCGAGCTGGGCGAGACGGTCAGGCTCTCCTACGTCGACCAGAACCGCGAGGGCATCGACGGCGACAAGACCGTCTGGGAGGTCGTGTCCGACGGCAACGACTTCATGCGCGTCGGCGACCAGGAGATCCCGAGCAGGGCCTACGTCTCCGCCTTCGGCTTCAAGGGCACCGACCAGCAGAAGCGCGCGGGCGTGCTCTCCGGCGGCGAGCGCAACCGCCTCAACCTCGCGCTCACGCTCAAGCAGGGAGGGAACCTCCTGCTGCTCGACGAGCCGACCAACGACCTCGACACCGAGACGCTCGAGAGCCTCGAGGAGGCCCTGCTCGAGTTCCCCGGTTGCTCGGTGATCACGAGCCACGACCGCTGGTTCATGGACCGCATCTGCACGCACATCCTGGCGTGGGAGGGCACCGACGAGGACACCGGCGCCTGGCACTGGTTCGAGGGCAACTTCGCCGACTACCAGCGCGACCGCGAGAAGCGCCTGGGCCCCGACCTCTCCAAGCCGCACCGCCTGCACCGCAAGCTCACGCGGGACTAGCCGGGGGGCCGCCTCGTGACCGCGGGGGACTACGCGCGCTGGACCGCCCCGCTCAGGGCCCGTCCCCGCGCCCGGGCGGCGCTGTTTTGCGCCAACCGGGCGCTCACCCTCCTGGGCTACGCCCTCTACCCGCTGCTGCTGGTCCTGGCCTGGCTCTGGGCCAGGCCCCTCCTCTGGCGCGCCCTCGTGGTCGCGCCCGTCGCCTTCGTGGCGTTCAGCCTCCTCCGGGCGCGCATCGACGCGCCCCGGCCCTACGAGGCGCTCGACATCGACCCGCTCCTCGCGCGGAAGGGGGGCGGGGTCTCCTTCCCCTCCCGGCACGCCTTCTCGCTCTCGCTGATCGGCATGTGCTGGCTGCCCCTCTGCGCGCCCGTCGGCTGGGCGATCGTCGCCGCCGCCGCGCTGCTCGGCGTGGTGCGGGTGCTCGGGGGCATCCACTGGCCGCGCGACGTGGCCTGGGGCCTGGCGCTCGGCGTCGCCTGCGGGCTGCTCGTCTGCCTGTAGGCGAGAGCCGCGAGCTAGCCGTCCTGCTCGGTCGTGCCCGCAGCCTGCGCCTGGTAGGCGGCGAGCTGCGGCGTAAGGTCGATGTCCATGTCGACGAGGGTCCGGATGCCGTCGACCGTCCCGCTCGAGCTGTACTGCCAGATGCCGAACGCGAGGTCCATGACGGGACGCGTGTCGTAGCAGGCGTACCAGAAGCCGTAGGGGGCGAACTCCTCGAGCCGGAGGTGGCCGAGGTCGGGCTTGTTGCCGTAGACCATCGCCCGGTAGCCGCCCTCCTCGACCCTCTCGCAGAAGGCGTGCGCGATCGCGTTCATCTCGTCGTCCGTGAGGCCATGGACGCGCGTCGCCTCGGCCGAGGTGGGCTCGAGGTCGAAGGCGACGGGGTAGTTGAGCTCGGCGCCGCGCAGCTGGGCCAGGACGAAATCCGCCTCCTCCCGGGCCTCCTCCACGCTCACGGCCTGGCTGTAGAAGTAGGCGCCCACGTCGAGACCGGCGGCGCGGGCCCCGGCGAGGTTGGCGGAGAAGTACGCGTCGGCACCTATCGCGCCGTTCTCGGTGCCGCGGTAGCCGACCCGCACGATCGCGAAGCTGACGCCGTCGTCGGCGACGGCGTCCCAGTCGATGGCGCCCTGGTGCTCGGATACGTCGACGCCCGTGCGGCTGACGTCCTCGCCGCCGACGATGTAGTGGTAGCGGCCGTCGACGCCCACCGAGAGGCGCCCCCACTCGTAGGGGTTGGCGTAGGTGAGGCCGGGATCCTCGAGCCCGAGGCTCACCTGGGCGTCTGGGTCCATGGGCCTGCGGCGGGCCGTGAGCGAGCGGAAGAGGTCGTAGCCCCCCGCGATGAGGACGGCCAGCGCGAGGACGCCGATCGCGACGCCGACGGCGCGCAGCACGGGGTGGCTGCGGGAGACGCTGACGCGGAGCCGCTCGTGGGCCGGGCGCCTGCCGCGGCCCCGCGAGCGCGTGGAGCGAGAAGAGCCCGCGCGCGGGGAGGTGCGCCCGGCGCGCGTCCGCGCCGCGGGGCGCGCCGCGGTGCGGGAGGAGCCGGAGCGGGAGGTACCGGAGCGGGAGGAGCCCGCGCGCGGGGAGGGCGAGCCGCCACGCGACCTGCCGCGGGAGGAGGCCCCTCCCGCGGCGCGCGAACCCTGGCTCCTCCCGCGACCGGCGCCCATGAGCTCCGCGGTCCTTCTCGCCCCGGCGCTACCTGACGCCGTAGCGCTCGTAGTAGGCGTCGATGGCGGCCTTGCAGTCGTCGTCGATCACCACGCGGCCGGCGACCTCGTGGTTGTGGAGGAGGCTCGTGACCTCGGACATGGTGACGATGGACGCCGTGGGGAAGCCGTACTTGTCGGAGATCTCGTCGATGGCGGCCTTCTCGCCGCCCTTGCCGACCTCCTGGCGGTTGAGGGAGACCATGAGGCCCACGACCTCGACGTCGGCGGCGGCCTTGAGCTTGGGGTAGGTCTCGTCGATGGACTTGCCGGAGGTGGTCACGTCCTCGACCATGACCACGCGGTCGCCGTCGGCGAGGGTCGCGCCGAGGAGGCTGCCCTTGTCGGCGCCGTGGTCCTTGGCCTCCTTGCGGTCGGCGCAGTAGCGGACCTCCTTGCCGAAGAGCTCGTCGAGGGCGATGGCCGTGGCGACGGCGATGGGGATGCCCTTGTAGGCGGGGCCGAAGACGACGTCGAAGTCGAGGCCGAAGCTCGCCTCGATGGCCTTGGCGTAGTAGGTGCCGAGCCTGTGCAGCTGCTGGCCGGTGACGTAGGCGCCGGCGTTCATGAAGAAGGGCGACCTGCGGCCGCTCTTGAGGGTGAAGTCGCCGAACTTGAGCACGTCGCTCTCGACCATGAACTCGACGAACTCGCGCTTGTAGTCTTCCATGGGGCCTTCCTTAGGTGTCGTGTGCCGTCCGGCCGCTCGTGGCTAGTCCATCGAGATGGCGTCCACGATGGTCTGTATCGCCCTCGTCGCCTCGGGCAGGGGGTAGAGCGGGAAGTCGTTGTTGAGGCCGCGGCCCTCCACCAGCTCGGCGTGGGCGCCGGTCGCGCGGACGCGCTCGTAGAAGAGGCGGGCGTCGGGGTAGAGGATCTCCCTCGTGCCTGCGAAGACGAGCACGTTGCGCAGGCCGTGGACGTTGCCGTTGATGGGGGAGAGGTGGTAGTCGTCGAGGTCGGTGTCGCCCGCCCAGAGCTTGGCCACGCGCCTCATGCCGAAGGCCGAGAGGAGCGGGTCGTTGGGCTGGTAGGCGTTGACCAGCGGGTTGTTGAGCGTGGCGTCTACCCACGGCGAGATGAGGACGAGGTGGGCGGGCTGCTCGGAGCCCTCCTCCGCGAGCTGCTCCGCGAAGGCCGCCGCGATCCCGCCGCCCGCCTCGTCGCCCATGAGGGTGACGTTCTGGGCGCCGAACTCTGCGACCGTGTGGTCGTAGAGGCCCTCGATGAGGTCGAAGGCCTCCTTCCAGCGGTGGTCCGGGGCGAGCGGGTAGAGGGGCACGATGACCTCGGCGCGCGACTGGCGGGCGATGGAGTCGAGGAAGTGCCAGAGGTTGGAGTCCGGCTGGCCGAGCAGCGAGCCGCCGTGCAGGTAGATGACCGCCCGGTCGTTGAGGTCGCGCTTGTTGAGCAGGAAGGTCTGCATGCCGTTGAAGCTGCGCTCCTCGACCGGGACGCGGAAGCCCACGATCTTGTAGTGGAAGTCGAGCGCGGCGGGCATGGAGTAGCGCTCGGCGTTGGCCCTGGCGCTCTCCAGGATGTAGTTGTCCCAGGTGACGGGCTCGTTCATGCGCTTGCGCGTGCCCTTGAGCCAGTAGTAGATCTCCGACGCGGTGCCCATGTTGGAGCGGTGGAACACGCCGTGCGAGACGGCCGTGAAGCCCGCGAAGAGGCCGGCGGGAACGCAGGCCGCGACGCCCGCTATCTTGAGGGCCCTGCGCAAGGGGGCCTTGCTCTTGGAAGCCATGTCTTCTCCTCGTCTCCGATGAGCGCCCCGAGCGCCCCGGGCGCCTCGACGGTCGCGTCCGGTCCCTCGGGGCCATTCTCGTAAGCGTAGCAGGATGGGCGCCCCGGCGCCACGCCCGCGGCGGGGCGGCGCCTGCCGGGTGGGGCGGCGTCGGGGGCGTCGTGTACGCGTCCGCCCGGGGGCGCTACGCCCGCCGCCCGTCCGCGCCCCCGTCGAGCTCGCGCTGGGCGAGCATGACGTAGGTCTCCGCGTTCCGCCTGTTGGCGACGACCTCATCGGGGCGCAGGGCGCGCACCACCCTGGCGGGGCTGCCGAGGGCGAGGTGGCCGTCGGGGACCTCGGTCCCCTGCGTCACGAGGGCGCCCGCGCCGACGATGCAGTCCCTGCCGACGGTCGCGCCGTCGAGGACGATGGCGCCCATGCCGACGAGGGAGTTGTCGCCCACGCTGCAGCCGTGCAGGATCGCGGCGTGCCCGACCGTGACGCCCTCGCCGAGCGTGACGGGGAAGCCCTCGTCCACGTGGATGACGGCGTTGTCCTGCACGTTGGAGCCGGCGCCGATCGTGACCGGGGCCTCGTCCGCCCGGATCACGGCGTTGTACCAGACGCTGCAGGAGCCCGCCAGGCTGACGTCGCCCACCACGCGGGCCCCCTCCGCGACGAAGACGCCGCCCTCGCGCCAGCCCTCCGCGGCTGCCGCGTCGGCCGCGGCCGCACGTCCTTCTCGTACCATGAGTGCCTCCCGTCCTCTGCCCCCGCCGGGGCCGGTCGCGCCCGCGCCCGTCCTGGCCCTCGGCCGGGGGATGCCGGCGGCGGGGCCGGCCGCCGGGCGCCGATGTTGGTATGATTCTTGCATTATCCGGTCGAAAGGTGCGGTCGAGACCGCGTTTCCGCACGTGGGCACGGCGGGCGGGGGAACCCGGCCCGCTCGTCACGTCCTGGGAGGTAACATGGCATACGGAGAGACCTATCTCGGCAAGGGTACGCCCAAGCTCGGCTTCGGCATGATGCGCCTGCCGAAGCTCGAGGACGGCTCGATGGACCTGGCGCAGATCGAGCAGATGGTCGACAGGTTCCTCGCGGCGGGCTTCACCTACTTCGACACCGCCTACGTCTACGACGGGGGCGCCTCCGAGCGGGTCACCGGCAAGGCGCTGGTCGAGCGCTACCCACGCGACTCGTACGCGATCGCCACCAAGGCCAACGCCTGGCTCGGCAGCCCCACGGAGGAGGAGGTCAAGCAGCAGTTCGAGACCTCGCGCGAGCGCCTGGGGGTCGACTACTTCGACTACTACCTGCTCCACGCGATCCAGGCCAACAACGCGCAGACCTACGAGGACTTCGGGCTGTGGGACTGGGCCCGCGGCCTCAAGGAGAAGGGCCTCGTGAGGAACTGGGGCTTCTCGTTCCACAGCTCGCCCGAGCACCTCGACCGGCTCCTCACCCAGCACCCGGACGTGGACTTCATCCAGCTGCAGGTCAACTACGCCGACTGGGACCAGGAGAACGTCTGGAGCCGCCGCAACGTCGAGGTCGCCGAGGCCCACGGCGTGCCCTACACGGTCATGGAGCCGGTGAAGGGCGGCACGCTGGCGGTCCCGCCGCGCAAGGTGCGCGAGATCTTCGATGCGGCCAGCTCCCAGGCGGGCCCGGACGCGAGCTACGCCAGCTGGGCGGTGCGCTTCGCCGCGTCCCAGCCGGGCGTCATCACGGTCCTCTCGGGCATGAGCACCCTGGCGCAGGTCGAGGACAACGTGAGCTACATGGCGCCGGGCACGTTCGCGCCGCTCGACGAGGGCGAGCTCGAGTGCGTCCGCGCCGCGCGCCGCGCGCTCGACGAGAGCGAGCAGATTCGCTGCACCGCCTGCCACTACTGCTGCGACGGCTGCCCGCAGGGCATCCCCATCCCCGACTTCTTCTCTGCCATGAACTACAAGCTGGTGTTCGAGGACGAGGCCTCCGCGCGGTCGCGCTACCGCAGCGCGGCGGACAAGGCCGGCGTCGAGGCCGGCGACTGCATCGGCTGCGGCCAGTGCGAGGGCGCCTGCCCGCAGGGGCTCCCGATCATCTCCTACCTCCAGCAGGTGTCCGAGGCGCTCGAGTAGGCTGGGCCATGGGCGAGAAGGACGGCGCGGCCGCGAAGGGGGCCGCGGGGACGGGTGGCGCGGCCGCGGCGACGGCCGCGGGGACGGGCGACGCGCTCCGGAGGGGCGTGGCGCTCGTCCTTCTCGGCGCCACCTGCTGGGGGGTCAACGGCACCATCTCGCAGGCGCTGATGTCTGGCTACGGCGTCGACCCCATCTGGCTCACCACGGTGAAGCAGCTCGGCAGCTTCTGGCTCTTCCTGCTCGGCGCGCGCGTCGTCACGCCCGGCCGCCTGACCGAGGTCGCGCACGACCGTCGCGCCCTCCTCCGGATCCTGGGCTGCTCGATCACCACGATCATCCTCCTGCAGGTCTCCTACATGCAGGCGATCCTGTGGACCAACTCGGGCACGGCGACGGTCCTGCAGTCGCTGAACCTCCTCATGGTGCTCGCCTACGTCTGCGTGCGCCTGCGCCGCGCCCCCAAGCGGCGCGAGGTCGCGGGCATCGCCCTTGCCTTCGTGGGCGTCTACCTGCTCGCGACCGGCGGCAACCCCACGACGCTGGAGCTCCCCGCGCAGGGCCTCGCGTGGGGGCTCCTCACTGCGCTCGGGCAGTCGCTGCTCTCGATCGTGCCCGTGAGGCTGGTCGAGAGGTGGGGCAACCTCGTGGTGAACGGGCTCTCCTTCCTCTTTGCGGGCGTCGTACTCGCCGTCTTCTGCCGGCCGTGGGAGCGGGTGCCGTCGCTCGACGCGGCCGGCTGCGCGCTCCTGGCGGCGTCCGTCCTCGTGGGGACCTTCGGCGCCTACGTCTTCTACATGCAGGGGCTGAAGGCGGTCGGCAGCCTCAAGGCCACGATGCTCGGCACCGCCGAACCGGTCGTGGCTGCCCTGACCTCGGCGCTGCTGCTCCACACGTCCTTCTCGCCCACGGACCTCGCGGGCTTCGCGCTGATCATCGCGATGGTCTTCGTCACCGCGTGAGCGCGCCTGCGCCAGGTTCGCGCCAGGTCCCGCCAGGTTCGTGCAGGGGCCGCGCCAGCCGCGCGCCTGTGGCGGTGCAGTGCCGCTTCCGCGGTGGGGGACCACCCGCCGCATGTTGCGGTATCGTTAACGGGTTCTCACTTTCTTTCGCTACCCGACTAGGGGGGAATCCGTTGAACCGTACCAAGATCGCGTCGCTCTATGCCGGCAAGGAGGGCTTTGCCGGAAAGGACGTCACCGTCGCGGGGTGGGTCCGCTCCATCCGCGACATGAAGAACTTCGGGTTCGTCGTGCTCAACGACGGGTCGTGCTTCAAGGACCTGCAGGTGGTCCTCAACCGCGAGGAGCTCGCCAACTACGACGAGGTCACCTCGCTGACCGTGGGCTCCGCGCTCATCGTGGAGGGCACGCTCGCGCTCACGCCCGACCGGCCGCAGCCCTTCGAGCTGAAGGCGGCCACGGTCGTGGTCGAGGGCGCCGCTGAGCCCGACTACCCGATGCAGAAGAAGCGCCAGACCCGCGAGTTCCTGCGCACCCAGCAGCACCTGCGCAGTCGCACCAACCTCTTCCGCGCGGTCTTCCGCGTGCGCAGCGTCGCGGCCTTCGCCATCCACACGTTCTTCCAGGAGCGCGGCTTCGTCTACGTGAACACCCCGATCATCACCGCGTCCGACGCCGAGGGCGCGGGCGAGATGTTCCGGGTGACCACGCTCGACCTGAACGACGTGCCCAGGACCGAGGACGGCAAGGTCGACTGGAGCAAGGACTTCTTCGGCAAGCCGTGCAACCTGACCGTCTCCGGCCAGCTCCAGGCCGAGAACTTCGCGATGAGCTTCGGCGACGTCTACACCTTTGGCCCCACCTTCCGCGCCGAGGACTCCAACACCCGTCGCCACGCCGCCGAGTTCTGGATGGTCGAGCCCGAGATGGCCTTCTGCGACCTCGCCCAGGACATGGACGTCGCCGAGGACATGCTCAAGTACGTCATCCGCTACGTGATGGACAGGTGCCCGGACGAGCTGGACATGCTCAACAGGTTCGTCGACAAGGGCCTCAAGGAGCGCCTCGAGCACGTCGCCTCCAGCGACTTCGCCCGCGTGAGCTACACCGAGGCGATCGAGGTGCTCCAGGCCGCGCGCGACGCGGGCCACGAGTTCGAGTACCCCGTCGAGTGGGGCGTGGACCTGCAGACCGAGCACGAGCGCTACCTCACGGAGCACCACTTTGGGCGCCCGACCTTCGTGACCGACTACCCGGCCCAGATCAAGGCCTTCTACATGCGCCTGAACGACGACGGTAGGACCGTGGCCGCCGCCGACTGCCTCGTGCCGGGCATCGGCGAGATCATCGGCGGCTCGCAGCGCGAGGAGCGCCTCGACGTGCTCGAGCGCCGCATCGAGGAGCTCGGCATGGACGAGTCCCAGTACAAGTACTACCTGGACCTGCGGCGCTACGGCGGCTGCCACCACGCCGGCTTCGGGCTGGGCTTCGAGCGCCTGGTCATGTACCTGACCGGCATCGACAACATCCGCGACGTGCTGCCGCACCCGCGGACCGTCGGCAACGCCGACTTCTAAGGCGGGCTCGGCGGGCGGGCGCCCGCGGGGACGAGCCTCGCATCGTCGCAGGTAGGGGGCGTGCCGGAGAGGTCCGGCGCGCCCCTTTCCCATGGGGCGCGCCTGGGGCGCCTTTCGGGGTCCTGGACGCCGCCTCCGGCCCATGACCTTCTCCGTACAGGGACATTACGAAACAAAAACTCATTAAATTACGGCAACGCCTAACAACGTACAATGGCAATTATGAAATATACATAAATCGAATTCTCCTGTGGTACGCTGGGACGAGTAAACGGAGGGAGTGTTGCTAATGTACGAGGTCGGAGACTACGTCGTTCATCCTGGTCAGGGAGTGTGCAAGGTGCAGGGGGTGGCCGAGGAGCCCCGCGCCGTGTACGAGCTGCTGCCGATAGGCCAGCGCCACCCCATGCGCATCAGCTTCCCGATCGCCTCGGAGTCCAAGCTGCGCCCGGTGCTCTCGCACGACGAGGCGGTCAGCATCATCGACGGCTATCCCGAGATGCCGGTCGAGGAGTTCACCTCCAGGAGCAACGCGCTCGAGGAGGAGCACTTCAAGAACGAGATCCGTCGCGGCACCTGCCTCGACTCGGTGCGCATCGTGAAGACCTTCCGCGTCCGCATCGCCGAGACCAAGGCCCGCAACAAGAAGCCGCCCGTGGCCTACGAGCGCATCCTCAAGGAGGCCAGGCAGCGCTCGCTCGAGGAGCTGGGCGTGGCGCTCGACATGTCGCCCGAGGACGTGCAGGTCCTCTTCGAGCAGCGCGTGAGCGAGGGCGAGGAGAACTAGCCGCCCGCCGAGGGTCGCCGGCGGGAGCGGGCGGGCGCACCGCGCGCCCGCAATTCCGAGGGGGTGGGCCTGGCCCGCCCCCTCGGTTCCTCTGGACCGGCTGCCGGCCGCCCGGAGCGCCTCGCCGCCACATGAACGGGAAGTCTCAATTTCGGGTCCTCGGATGCCCGCCCCGGCGCGAGGCCCTACAATGGCGGGACCACAAGCCGCGCCGGCGCTCGGCGCAGCTGGCAGGCCTGCCAGCGCGCTCGCGGCCCGTCGCAGGAGGCGACGCCAGCCGCCCGGGCCGGGACCGAAGGGATCATCATGGCAACAACCGACGAGAGCACCAAGAACCTCGCGATCGTGACCACCCTGGGCAACGACCGCTCCGGCATCGTCGCCGCGGTGTCGCAGGCGCTCGCGGACGCGGACGTCAACATCATGAACATCTCGCAGACCATCATGGACGGTATCTTCACCATGACCATGCAGGTGGACCTGAGGAACACCACGCAGGAGTTCACCCGGATCCAGGAGGCGCTGAACCGCGTGGCCAAGGAGATGAACCTCCAGATCGTGATGCAGCGCGAAGAGGTGTTCAACTTCATGTACCGGCTGTAGGCCGGCGAGCGCGGCCTGAGCGCCGCGAGTCAGCGGCAAGCGCGCCGCGACCAAGCCGCAGCCGCCAGGGGCGCGCCGCGAGCTGACCGAGAACCCGCCGCCGAAGACGAAGGGGGCACCGATGATCGAACCTCGCCACGACAACCGCATGCAGGGGCCGGTCCTTCTCCCCAAGGACACGAGCGCCTTCGAGCACGTGAGGGACGCCTACCCCATGCCGAGCGTCGCGCTGGGGCGTCCGCCCGTCTCCGACGAGCTCTACTGCGGCTACCAGCGGGTGGACCAGATGCCCGCCGAGCTCTACAGCCGCTACGACGTCAAGCGCGGCCTGCGCAACTCCGACGGGTCGGGCGTGCTCGTCGGCCTCACGACCATCTCGAACGTGCACGGCTACAACAAGGTGGACGGGAAGGTCGTGCCGGACGAGGGCCGGCTCACGTTGCGCGGCTACGACATCGCCGACCTCGTGCGCGCGCCGCAGGAGGAGAACCGCTTTGGCTACGAGGACGTCGCCTACCTGCTGCTGACGGGGTCGCTGCCCACCGAGGCCCAGCTCGACGACTTCAAGGCCCGTATCGACTGCAGGCGCAACCTCCCCGAGAGCTACCTGCACGTCTTCCCGCGCACCACCGCGTCGACGTCGATCATGAACGTGCTGCAGCGCTCGACGCTGCTGCTCTACTCCTTCGACCCCAACCCCGACGACACCTCGCCCGAGCACGAGATCGACGTCGCGATCTCGCTCCTGGGCCGCCTGCCGCGCGTGGCTGCGGTCGCCCATGCGGCCGCGCACGCCGAGCGCAACGACGAGCGCCTCGTCGTGCCGCCGGTGCGCGAGGGCTACTCCATGGCCGAGACCGTCCTCGACGTGCTGCGCAGCGACGAGGGCTTCACCCACGACGAGGCCATGCTGCTCGACGTTATGCTCATGCTCCACGCCGAGCACGGCGGCGGCAACAACTCGACCTTCACGTGCAGGGTTCTCTCGTCCTCCGGGACCGACGCCTACTCGGCCTACTCGGCGGCCATCGGCTCGCTGAAGGGACCCAAGCACGGCGGCGCCAACTACAAGGCGGGGGAGATGATCTCAGACATCGCCTACCACGTGCACGACTGGAGCGACGACGAGGAGATCTACGCCTACCTCGCCAAGATTCTCAACAAGGAGGCGTTCGACCAGTCCGGCCTCATCTACGGCCTGGGCCACGCCGTCTACACCGTGACCGACCCGCGCGCGACGCTGGTCAAGCGCTACGCCCGCTCGCTCGCCGCGCAGAAGGGCGTGGAGGAGAAGCTCGGCCTGATCGAGAAGGTCGAGCAGCTCGGGCCCAGGGCCATGCGAGAGGTGCGCGGGATCACCAAGCCGATCAGCACCAACATCGACCTCTACACCGGCTTCGTCTACTCCATGCTCGGCGTGCCGCGCGACATGTACACCCCGATCTTCGCCATCGCCCGCATGGCGGGCTGGGCGGCCCACCGCATGGAGGAGCTCTACGGCTCCGGCCGCATCATCCGTCCCGCGTACCGAAGCCACATGGAGGAGCTGACCTATGTCCCCCTCGCAGAGCGCTCGTAGGGCCGCCACCGGCGGCGGCCCCGCGTCGCCCGGCGCGCCTGCCATCGTCTTCTCGGACCTCGATGGGACCTTCGTCCGCACCGACAAGACCATCCCCGAGCGCAACCTCGAGGCCCTCGACCTCCTCGCCTCGCGTGGCATCCCGTTCGTCCCTTGCTCTGGCAGGGCGGCCTCGGCGCTCCCCGAGGCCATCGTGGCGCACCCCGCCTGCCGCTACGCCATCACCGCCAACGGCGCCTCCGTCACCGACCTCGGCTCCGACAAGGTCATCTACGGCGTCCCGCTGGACCGTGGCAGGTGCCTCGCGCTCTATGGGCGCGTGGCCGACAGGAACGTGACCTTCGACCTCTTCGCGGACGACAGGATCTACTCCGAGCGTGCCCGCTACGAGGCGCTCAAGGGCTTCGGGCTCACGCCGCACGAGGCGCGCTTCATCCTCTCGACCCGCACGCCGACCGACCTCACGGTCCCCGAGATGCTCCGGCGGGTGGGGACGCTCGACCGCGTGACCGTCTTCTGGAAGGACCGCGCCGACCGCGACCTCGTCGTCGCGGCGGTCGAGCAGGACCCGGCGCTCGCGTGGACGACCTCGAGCCCCCAGAACCTCGAGATCAGCGCCCGCGGTGCGTCGAAGGGGGCGGCGCTTGCGTGGCTGTGCGGCCACCTCGGCGTCCCGGTGGCGCGCGCGGTCGCCTTCGGCGACATGGACAACGACGTCTCCATGTTGGAGGCCGCGGGCGACGGCGTCGCCGTTGCAAACGCGCGCGAGGAGGTCCGCGCCCTGGCGGACCACGTCTGCGCGAGCAACGACGAGGCCGGGGTCGGCCGCTACCTCGAGGACCTTCTCGCTCGGGGCTAGCCCACCTGGCCGGCGCCCGCGCAGGCCAACGTCCCTGTCGTGCGCCTGGCATATCTGGCACCTTCCCTGCACGGGGTTTGCATCTTCTCCCGGGACGCATAGGATGGGAGTGTTATGCAAGCACCGAGGAAAGGAACCCCATGGCAGAGGATGAGAAGCAGCCGGCCGACGCTGCGGCGAAGCCGCTGAGCGAGCTGGCTAAGTCGTTCGTGACCGTCCCCGCGGACAAGACCCGCACCGTGAGCGACCCCGTGAGCAGGCGCCTCACGTGGGAGGCCGCGGGCGAGCGGATGGACTACGAGGCGACGGTCGCCCACCTCGACGTGCGCGACGATACGGGCGCCCTCGAGGGCAGGATGTTCTCCATCACCTACGCCAAGCTGGGCGAGGACGGCCTCCCCATGGCGGGCCGGCCGGTCACGTTCTGCTTCAACGGCGGTCCCGGCTGCGCGTCCGTGCCAATCAACTTCGGCGGCATGGGTCCGCGCCGTGTCGCGACCGACGGCGTCAACCACCTGCCCTCGAGCGCCAAGGTCGAGGACAACCCCTACACGCTGCTGCGCGAGAGCGACCTGGTCTTCCTGGACGCGCTCGGCACCGGCTACTCGCCCCTCGCCGAGGGCGCCGACACGAGCGCGATCTTCGGCGTGGACGGCGACGCCGACGCGTTCTGCCGCGCCATCACCGAGTGGCTCGAGCAGAACCACCGCTGGCAGAGCCCCGTCTACCTGTTCGGCGAGTCGTACGGGACGGTGCGCAACGCGGTGCTCATGCGCCTTCTCGGTGAGCGCGGCGTCAAGCTGACAGGCGTCACGATGCTCTCCGCGATCTGGAACTGGGTGCAGGTGCAGCCGGGCGAGGACCTCTATTACCTGGGCATGCTTCCCACCTTCGCGGCCGCCGCGCAGTTCTTCGGCAAGGCCGGCGCGGGCGTGGACGCCGACGAGTGGTTCGACAGGGCCATGGCCTGGACGGACGACGTCCTCGCGCCGGCGCTGCTCAAGGGCGACCGCCTCGGCGAGGAGCGCGAGCGCGAGGTCGCGCGCGAGATGAGCGAGCTCATCGGCCTGGACGAGAGGCTCATCCTGCGCAGGCACCTGCGCGTCTCGCTCGAGGACGTGCGCCGGGAGCTGCTGGCCGACGAGGGGCGCGTGTGCGGCCGCCT
Organism: Olsenella absiana; assembly: GCF_036408855.1. Taxonomy (NCBI): domain Bacteria; kingdom Bacillati; phylum Actinomycetota; class Coriobacteriia; order Coriobacteriales; family Atopobiaceae; genus Olsenella; species Olsenella absiana. The sequence continues at coordinate 89,244 of NZ_JAZGJQ010000004.1, read as the reverse complement.
CGACATGCGCTTCTCCTCCGACGCGCCGGGCTATGCGCAGCACGACTCCTCCTGGTTCGCGGGGGAGGACGCCGCCGACGACGCCGTGAACGCCGTCTGGAACACCGCCTTCCGCAGCTTCCTGTCCGAGATGGGCTACAAGGCGCCGGCGCGCTACCTCGACAACAACTACTACCGCGTGGGCGTCAAGTGGAAGTGGGCGCACGAGGAGCCCGGCACCGGCGGCGCGGCGGGCGCGCCTAACGTCACCGTCGACCTGGCGTGCGCGCTGAGGCGCGACCCGACGATCAAGCTCGCGGTCCTCGGCGGGCGCTACGACGCGGCGACCACCTACTGGAACAACGTCTTCGAGCTCTCGAGGCAGTTCCTCTCCCCGCAGCTCAAGGAGCGCGTCGAGTTCCACCGCTACGGCTGCGGCCACATGGCGTACGTGGACGTGCCGACCCTGCGGCAGATGAGCAAGGACATGGAGGCCTTCTACCGGAAGGCGTAGGGGCGATCGGGCCCGGGGACGCGCTTGGCGCCCCCGGGCCCCTCTCCTTATGCGCCCCTGCCGCCCTGCGCGAACCTGCGGACGAGGTAGCAGTGGTGGATCTTGGGGTTGCGCGAGAAGTCCTCGGGGATCGTCCGCGCCGTGATGTCCTCGACCTCCACGCCGTAGCGGCGCAGGTACTCCACGTCTGGCTTGAAGCTGCGCAGGTTGCAGCTGAAGACGCAGGTGCCGTTGCGCGTGAGCAGGCGGCTCACGCCGATCAGCAGCTCCGCGTGGTCGCGCTGCACGTCCCAGCTGCCGTGGTGCATGCGGTCGGAGTTCGAGAAGGTCGGGACGTCGCAGAAGACCAGGTCCCAGCGGTTGGCGGTCCGGCGCTGCTCGCTGATCCAGGCGACGACGTCTGCCTGCACGAACTCGTGCTCGGGCCCGGTGAAGCCGTTGCGCGCCATGTTGCGCCGCGCCCAGTCGAGCGACGGGCGGCTCATGTCGACCGTGGTGGTGTGCTTGGCCCCGCCGTCGGCCGCGTAGCAGGTGGCGGTCCCGGTGTAGGCGAACAGGTTGAGGAAGCGCTTGGACCCCTGCGTCTGCTTGGCCATCTCGCGCACCAGCGCGCGCGTCTCGCGGTGGTCGAGGAAGATCCCGCAGTCGAGCCGGCTCTCGAAGTTGACCTCGAAGGTGAGCCCGCCCTCCTCGACCAGGTGCGCCCCCGGGGGCGTCATGAGGCCGGGGTCCTGCGCGCGACCGCCGCGCGAGGAGTGGGGCCCTACCGCCCTTCCCCTGCCGAGAAGGACCTCGCGCCCGGACGCCCCGCGCCCGGCCTTGCGGCTTGCCCCGCGCCCTGCGCCGGCGCGGCCGCCCGCGGCGCCTGCCAGCTTGCCCTCGTCCGCGTACTGAGAGCCGCCCTTGGCGCGGCTGCGCACGCGCAGGAAGACGTTGCGCGGCGCGACGTCGAGAACCTGGGGCGCGATGGCGAGCACGTCCATCAGGCGCTCGCGCGCGACCAGCGGGTCTACGTCCTTGGGCGCGCGGTACTCGGAGACCCTAAGCCACCGGCCCTGCTCGCCCGCCCCCTGGTAGAGCTCGATGGAGACGGCGTAGTCGGGCAGGTCCGTGTCATAGACGCGGTAGCACGAGACGTCCTCGCGCTTGGCCCACTTGCGGCGCTCGCGGGCGACCTTCCAGAGGCGGTCGGCGAACTGCTGGCTCGTGGGGAGCATCACGGGGACCTCGCGCCCGTCCTTGAGCCTGGCGACGGGGCGCTCCCCGCGCTCCGCCGCGAGGTCGAAGGTGCAGAGGAATCCCTCGTCCTGCCCCAGGTAGATGGCCTCGCGCTCCGTGGCCGGCGCGCCGAAGGCGGCCTCGGCGGCGCCGTCGCGCGCGATGGTCGCCAGCAGGGGGACGCGGCCGCACCTCTGGGTGGCGCGGGCCAGCTCGGAGAGGGCGACCGCCTCCTCGGCCGCGTCGCCGGCGTCGACCCAGGAGAGGTCGCAGGCGATGAGGGAGGAGGGCCCGAGGCTTTGCGCCGCGTCGCCGAGCTCCGAGGCGGAGAGGTAGCGCGGACGGACGCCGTGGATGCCCGCGGCGCGCAGGAGCTGGGTCGCGGCCTGCTCGCTGCCGCGCCGGCCCTCGAAGCAGACGAGCTCGAGGCCCCCCACTGCGACCGTGCCGCCCGCGGCCGCGCCGAAGCGCCCGCCCTTCTCCGCCCGCTCGTCCGCCTCGTCGAGCAGGGCCTCCCAGGTGGCGGCGTCGTGCCCGAGCCAGCCCTCGAAGCCCCAGCGCGTGCGGAGGAGCCCGGGCGCGCGGTCGAGCGCCTCCGAGGCGGCCTCGACCAGGACCGTGCCGGCCCCCGGGAAGAGCGCGAGCAGCCGGGCCTTGTCGTGCCGCACGCAGCGGAACCAGCCGCCGGCGGCGAGCAGGGCGGCCGCGTAGTCGGGGCGCAGCGGCGCGATCGGCGCCGCCTTGCCGCGCGCGGTCTCGTAGCCGCGGCGGAAGAGGGGTGCGCCCGAGAGGTCGATGGCCACGGTCGCGTGGTCGCGCGAGACGCGCACCGCGATGGTGAGGTCGGGGTCGGCCGGGTCCTGCGCGGGGCGCGCCCCGCGGCGAGCGAGCAGCTGGTCCGAGATGGCGTCCTTGGAGCGCAGGGCCGTGAACTGGGTATTCCTCAGCTCGGCGTTGGTTCCGTGCGCGTCGATCGCGAAGGTGGCCCCGGGCGCGAGGTGTCGCGTCCAGTCGATCGAGCCCATCCCGGCGTAGAGAGCGTCGGCGTCCGTGGCGTCGATGCGTGCGAGCGTGAGCATCACGCGCGAGGCGAGGCGCGACCAGAGGCAGGCGCGGTAGGCGCCCTCCAGCCCGCCCTCGAAGGAGACCTGGCCCTTGAGGGGCCTGACCTGGGTGATGCCGAGGGAGGCGAGCTCTGCCGCCAGCAGGCGCTCGAAGCCCTTGGGGCACGTCGCAAAGAAGTTCATCGGGACACCTTTCGCCCGTCTTTGGAGAAGATCGTGCCACCCATGATACGTCGCGCCCCCGGGGCCGACGCCGCGCGCGCGGGCGGCCACAACAACAACGTGCCGAGGGCCGCCACCGCAACGTGGCCGCCCTCGCGCGCAATCACGTCTACAATGTGAGCATCAGGTTGTTAAGGGGTACATGGACGCGCCCCGGCACGGGCTCGCCCGCGCCACGGGCGGCGCCCTCGGACACGACAGGAGGTTGCCAGGATGGACAAGGACACTGCGGCTAAGGTCCAGCTTTGGAAGGACAACGTCACCGAGCCCGATCTCAAGGCGGAGCTCGACGAGCTTCTCGCCGGCGACGAGGAGAAGCTCAATGACGCCTTCTACCGCGACCTCGAGTTCGGCACGGCCGGCCTGCGCGGCACGCTGGGCGTCGGCACCAACCGCATGAACGTCTACGTCGTCGCCCAGGCGACCCAGGGCGTCGCCGACTACCTCAACGCGCACTACGACCACCCCACGCTCGCCCTCGCGCGTGACTCGCGCCTCAAGGGCGAGGACTTCCAGAAGGTGGCGGCCGGCGTGCTCGCGGCCAACGGCATCCACGTCTACGTGTACCCGCGCATCGAGCCGGTCCCCACGCTCTCCTTCGCCGTGCGCTACCTCCACGCGTCGGCTGGCATCGTCCTCACCGCGTCGCACAACCCCGCCCAGTACAACGGCTACAAGGTCTACAACGACAACGGCGGCCAGATCGCCAACGAGGCCGCGGACGAGATCAGCGCCTCCATCGCCAAGACCCCGGTCTTCGGCGGCGCAAAGATGATGGACTTCGAGGAGGGCCTCAGGCAGGGCCTCATCGAGTGGACGCCCGAGGACGTGCTCGACAACTTCATCGCCGCCGTCAAGAAGGTCTCCGTCCCCGGCTTCAAGGCGCCCGAGGGCTACAAGGTCGTCTACACCCCGCTCAACGGCACCGGCATGGAGTGCGTGACCCGCATCCTCAAGGAGATCGGCGTCGACGACGTCGAGGTCGTCCCGGAGCAGAAGGACCCCGACGGTCACTTCCCGACCTGCACCTACCCCAACCCCGAGTTCCGCGAGGCCCTCGACCTGGCGCTCAAGCTGGCCGACAAGGTCAGGCCCAACCTCGTCGTCGCGACCGACCCTGACGCCGACCGCATGGGCACCGCGATCCCGCACGACGGCAACTACGTGCTGCTGACCGGCAACGAGATGGGCGTCCTGCTGATGGACTGGCTCATCAAGATGGCCGAGCAGCGCGGCGAGGACCCCAAGGCCAAGGTCGCGGTCTCCACGATCGTCTCCTCCGTCATGCCCGACGCGCTCGCGCGCGACCACGGCTTCGAGATGCGGCGCGTCCTCACCGGCTTCAAGTACATCGGCGACCAGATCGACCAGCTCAAGGACGAGGGCGAGGAGGACCGCTTCCTCATGGGCTTCGAGGAGTCCTATGGCTACCTCGTCGGCACGCACGCGCGCGACAAGGACGCGATCGTGGCGGTCGAGATGTGCGTCGAGATGGCCGCCTACTACGCCGAGCGCGGCATGGACCTCTACGAGGCCATGGAGGAGCTCTACAAGAAGTACGGCTACTACCTCAACGGCACGGTCAACGCCCAGTTCCCGGGCGCTGCCGGCGCCAAGCGCATGGCCGAGATCATGGACGGCCTCCGCAAGAGCCCGCTCGAGGAGATCGCCGGCTACAAGGTCGTGGGCATGACGGACTTCGAGACCGCTCCCGAGATGCCGCGCGTCTCCGGCCTGCAGAAGGAGGCCCCGCAGCACCTGCCGGCGGCCAACGTGATCGAGTACCGCCTCGAGGACGACAACAAGGTCATCTTCCGTCCGTCCGGCACCGAGCCCAAGGTCAAGGCCTACCTGTTCGCCAAGGGCGCCACGCGCGCCGAGGCGGAGGAGGTCCGCGCCAAGCTCCAGGCCGCCTCGGAAGCCATCCTCAAGTAGGGCATTCACGCACGAGCCATACGAGAAGCCCCTCGCGCCAGAGACGCGAGGGGCTTCCTTTAGGTAGGCTTCCTCTGCTGTCGCCGCTGCTTGTCATCGGCTCGCGTTCCGAGGTCCGCACCGCAGGCGAGCGACGTCGAAGGACGTGCCTCCCACCGAGGCTAGTTGCCGCTCTTGGTCAGGCCCACGTAGTTGCCGGAGCCGCTCGAGGTCGAACCGGAGGAGGAGCTGCCGGAGCCCGATCCGCTCGAGGTGCCGCTCGAGCCCGAGTTCGAGCCCGAGCCCGAGGAGCTGCCCGTACCGGAGGCGCTCCCGCTGGTCCCCGAGGTGGAGGACCCGCTGCCCGAAGACCCCGTCCCGGAGGAGCCCGTGCCGGAGGCGTTCGTCCCGGAGGTGCTGGAAGAGCCCGAGGTGGCGCTGCCGTTGGCGCCTGACGTGCTGGTGCCAGACGCGCTGGTGCCAGACGTGCTGGTGCCAGACGCGCTGGTGCCGCTCGACCCCGCCTTGGACTGCAGCGACGCCAGCGACTCGTCGGTGACGGAGAGCAGCATGAAGGAGGACGAGTAGTTGGCGATGGTGCCTGCCGCCCAGGTGCGGCTGGAGATCGAGGAGGACGTGGGGTCGAAGAGGATGACGGAGCCGTCCGAGTCGACGCCCACCGCGAGCGCCCAGTGCTCGTCGGCGGTCAGGGAGTTGGCCTTGAGGTGGACGGCGATGACGGAGGACTCCGAGAGGTAGCCGGTCAGGTTGCTCGAGGAGACGGACAGCTGGCTCGCGGTGAGGCCCGCGCCCGTCGCCATCTTGATCATCGCGTCGAGTGCGGAGTCGCCGGTGCTGGTGGTCGACGAGTCGGAGCTCGTGGTGGAGCTGTCGGAGTCCTTGGAGCTCGAGGGGTTCGAGGAGCTGTTCGAACTGTTCGCCTTTGAGGTGCTGTTCGCGCTCGTCTGGGACGAGGAGTCCAGCGAGGCGAAGTTGGCGGCCGTCATGTTGTTGAGGCCGGTGAGGCCCATGTAGGCCATAGAAAGCGTGGTCGGGCCAGAGCCGGTGACCGCGATCGGGCCGTCGCCGTACGTCACGTAGCCCCAGCGCTCGTCCCAGTCGAAGAGCTTGGGCACGGAGCCCTTGGTCACAGAGTCGGTGTATGCGGAGGAGGACTTGTCCGCATCGAGGTAGTTGGCGACGAAGCCGATCGCCTCCGGCTCGTTGAGCGCCAGCTGCAGGAGGCGCTCGTCGGTGTACTCGTTGGCGCGCTTGGCGATCTGCGCGAGCTGCTCGTCGCGGTCCAGCTCGGTCGAGAACTGCGAGATGATCGAGTTGGAGACACCCGCCGCCACGCGGCCGTCCTGGTCGCTCATGGCTGCCGTGCTCGTGATGTCGGCGGAGTCGTCCGCGCCCTCGCTCGACCTGGCCGGCGTGCTGCCGCGTACGCAGGAGGAGATGCCCACGGCGAACACGATGATCACGAGCACGATGGCCGCCAGCGCGACGAAGACGCGCCAGTCGGTCGTGGCGAGGCGCTCGGCGAAGGAGCCGCGCCTAGAGAAGCTCACGCGGTGCGAGTGCAGGGTGTAGCCGGTGTCGGGCCCGGTGAGGTTGCTCCTGCGCCTCCGCGCCCCGCCCGGCTCGTGCTGGACTGCGCGTGTGCCGCTTCGGGGAGCGCCCCGGCGAGCGTCACTGCGGCCGGACGGGCCGCGGTAGGAGCCTCGAGCGGAGCCGCGGGGGGTACCCCCGCGCGTGGGGCTGGTCCTTCTGCTTGCGTCGCGCCCGGAGGTGCGACCGTCGTTCGAGTACTGCATGTTTGCTCCAGGCTATTCGGCAGCGGTCAGCTGAGTGGTTGCAAATGGCGTATTTACCATCATATTCCTGCCAGTGGGGAGTGACCAGCACGCGCCCGGGCGACTTGCCCCGCGCGGGGCCGTCGGCGGTCACGGGATAGGGCGGGCGCAGGAGGACGGCAGGATGTAGGCCGCGTTGGATATTCGGGGGCGCCTTCGTGTGGCGGAATCGGCGACGGGAGGCCTCGCCGTGGTCCCGGCGCGCGCTTTTATGCGCAACTCGATGGCGTAGAAAGGAAAAGGGCCGAATACTCGAATTATAGGTAAAGCAATTAATACAACATGATTAAATCGAGTATACGACTGCTTGTATACTCGAATAAGAAGAATTAGTTTTTGTCCTACAAGGCAAGTTGAGGGGCCTCAGGTTCCTATTCACGTTATCTCAGGTACGCCAGGGCGAAAGGTCGTGTGCTTTGGAGGTAGGTCCGATGGTCAAGAAGCGAAATGTCCGACAGGACGCAATCAAGTGGATCGTCCGCAACAAGTCGATCCGTACGCAGAAGGCTCTCGTGGAGGAGCTGCGCCTGGCGGGCTACGCCTGCACCCAGGCCACGGCCTCGCGCGATATCTCCGACATGGGGTTGCGCAAGCTACCGGAGGGCGTCTACGTCCTCGCGGAGGACCTGCATCTCCAGCGCATGGTCGCAGAGTTCGTCTTCTCGGTCGAGCACATCAACAACGAGGTGATCGTGAAGGCGCAGTCCGGTACGGCCCCTGGCATCGCCGCCGCCATCGACGCGGCGGACATGCCGGAGATCGTTGCCACCATCGCCGGCAACGACACCGTACTCGGCATCTGCCGCTCGGAGGAGAAGGCCGTGGCAGCCGAGGGCATGATCAAGAAGCTCCAGCATCCGGACGGGAAGTCCAAGCTCATGGGCGACCGCCGCGAGGGGCCGGTCGTCTCCATTCCCGAGGACCTGCGCGAGATCAGCGACGGCACCGCACCCGCATCCTCCGCTGCTGCGCCTGGGGCCGAGGCCGAGTCGCCTGCCGAGGCGGAGGCGCACGACGAAACCGAGGAGCCGGCCGAGGTAGGGGCGACGGATGCCGACGCAGGGGAGAAGGCCGTGGAACCCGATGCCGAGAGTGCGGAGTCTGATTCCGCCGATGTGCTCGAGGGCCTTGCTGACTCCGGCTACAGCGAGCCCTCCGACTCGGAGGGAGAGTAGCCGGCAATCGGCCATGGGCCGAAGGCAGGGGGCCGCACTGCCGCAAGCGTGCGAGAAGATCGTGAGACAAGAGAAGCGGGGCCGCGTCGTCTTCGACGCGGCCCCGCTTCCTCGATTCGTCTGCCTGGTTGCTGCGAGGCCGTGACCTCGCGCTAGTAGCCGGTCCCGGTGCTGCCCGTGCCCGTCCCGGTGCCCGTTCCCGAACCCGTACCGTAGCCGCCGCCCGTGCCGGAGCCCTCGCCGTAGTTGCCACTGCTCTCGGTGCCGTAGCCGTTGCTGCCGTAGGTGCCGTTCCCACTACCGTAGCTGCCGCTGTTGCCGTAACCGCTGCTGCTGCCGTAGCTGCCGCTGTTGCCGCTGTTGCCGCTGTTGCCGTAGCCGCTGGAGTAGGACCCGTCCTCGCTGCCCGTGGTGCCGCTCGACTCGTTGCCGTAGGTCGTGGAGGACTGCGTGCCGCTGTTGTCGCTGATGTAGGTGTTCTTGAGGTTGAACGAGGAGCTCGACTTGTAGTCGATCTTCTCGTCGGTCTTCGGGAACTCCTGGCGGTCTACGCCCTCGAGCGCGGAGTTCATGAAGTCCGCCCAGATCAGGCACGAGGTGGTGTAGGGGTGCCCGTAGGTGCCGTGGATGTAGACCGTGGCCTCCTGGCGGTAGCCGCACCACACCGCGACGGACAGCTGCGGGGAGTAGCCCACGAACCACAGGTCGCGGTAGTCCTCGGAGGTGCCGGTCTTGCCAGCCACGGGCTGGTTGATGCCGAGCATGCCGTTGACCACGTTGGCCGTGCCGTTGCCGCTGGTGATGACTCCCTCGAGCACGTCGGTCGCGGTCTGAGCGACGGCCGGGTCCACGGTCTGCTCGGGGTTGTCCTCGTGCTCGTAGACGGTGTTGCCGTTGCGGTCCTCGATCTTGGTGATGGCGACCGTGTCGCGATGGACGCCGCCCGTGGCGAGCGTGGCGTAGGCCTCGGCCATCTGGATGGGCGGCACGCCCGTGGTGCCGAGCGTGATCGAGGGGTAGGAGGGCAGGTCCACGTCGACGCCCATGTCCTTGGCGGCCTGGACGATGCTGTCCGCGCCGATGGCCACGGCCACCTGGCCGTAGGCGGTGTTGGAAGAGCGCGCCGTGGCCTCGCGCAGCGTGATGGTGCCGTAGCTGTAGTTGCCGAAGTTCTGCACCTTCCACGTGCTCGTGATCTGCATGGGCGAGTTGGCGTTGATGTAGATGTCGGGACTCATCCCCGCGCGCAGGGCGGCCACGAGCGTGAACGCCTTGAAGCTGGAGCCCGGCTGCCTCTCGGCCTGCGTCGCCAGGTTGTACTGGTTGGACGAGTAGTCCCTGCCTCCGACCATCGCCTTGATGTAGCCCGTGCCGGGCTCCACGGCCACGAGGGCGGAGTCGAGCTCGGCGTTGCCGAACGACGAGAGGCGGTTCTCGACGGCGTCCTGCGCGGCCTCCTGCATGTTGGGGTCGAGCGTGGTGTAGACCTTGAGGCCGCCCTGGAAGACGGTGTCCTGGTCGAAGTCCTGCAGGAGCAGGGACTTGACGTAGTCCGTGAAGTAGGGGTAGGTGCCCTGCGGGTCGATGACCTGCCCCTGATTGAGCGTGAGCGGCTCCGACTGGGCCTCGTCGTGCTCCTCCTGGGTGATGTCGCCCGCGGTGAGCATGCGGTCGAGGACCGTGTTGCGGCGCTGGATGGCGGCCTCGGGGTTCTCGGTGGGGTCGTAGTAGGACGGCGACTGCGGCAGGCCCACGAGCAGCGCGGCCTCGGCCAGGGTCAGGTCCTTGGCGTCCTTGTTGAAGTAGGTGATGGAGGCGGCCTGGATGCCGTAGGCAGAGTGGCCGTAGTAGATGGTGTTGAGGTACATCATCAGGATCTGTTCCTTGGAGTACGTCTTCTCCATCTGGATGGCGATGTAGGCCTCGCGCACCTTGCGCTTGAGGGTCTGCTCGAACTGCTCGTCCGAGAGGACCGTGTTGCGCACGAGCTGCTGCGTGATGGTGGACGCGCCCTCGGAGCCGCCGCGGAAGGTTACGAGGACCGCGCGGACGATGCCCTGCGGGTCGACGCCGTTGTGCTGGTAGAAGCGGACGTCCTCGGTGTCCACCGTGCCCTCGAGCACGTAGGGGGAGACCTGGTCCTTCGTCACGCTCCTGCGGTTCTGCAGGTAGTACTCGGCGATCACGTTGTTGTTGGCGTCGTAGACCTGCGTCGGCTCGGAAACCAGGTAGGCGTCGGCCGAGTTGTAGTCCGGCAGGTCCTGCAGCCAAGAGTCGACGAGCGTGCCGACCGAGACGGCGAGTGCGATGAAGAGTAGCGCTATGAATCCGAGCACGCCTGCCAGGCCGAAGCCGATGATGTGCGTGCGGGAATGCTTGCGTGCCCTGCGGGTACGAACGCTCATGGTGCCTCCTTATTGACAGCCAGAAACCATTATACGAGAGCAGGGGGCAAACTCGCGAATCGCGCGGGAGAACAGAGCTTGTGCATAAGGCTTGGAAGACGTGGCGGCGCGGCCGCCGCGGCGCGCTCCGTTGGGATAAAGTAGGTGCCTGTGAGCACGTCCCCGGCGGACGGCGAGGGGACCAGAGGAACATGGAGGGCAGAGCGTTGCTGCCAGTAGAAGAACAGCTGAAGGTCATCACCTCGGGCACCATGCAGATCGTGCCTTTGGACGAGCTCAAGAGGAAGCTCGAGAAGGGCACGCCGCTCAACATCAAGCTCGGCGTCGACCCCACGAGCCCGGACCTCCACCTCGGCCACGCGGTGCCCCTGCGCAAGATGCGCCAGTTCCAGGACCTCGGCCATAACGTCACGCTGATCATCGGCAACGGCACGGCCCTCATCGGCGACCCGTCCGGGCGCGACTCCACCCGCCCGCCGCTGACGGAGGAGCAGGTCGAGGCCAACGCCCAGACCTACGTCGAGCAGGCCATGAAGGTCCTCGACCCCGAGAGGACCCGGATCGTCCACAACGGCGACTGGCTGAAGCCGCTCGACCTCGCTCAGATGCTCAAGCTCATGAGCCAGTTCAACGTGGCGCGCATCCTCGAGCGCGAGGACTTCCACAACCGCTACACCAACGGCCTGCCCATCTCCCTGCACGAGTTCATCTACCCGGTTCTGCAGGCCTACGACTCGGTGGTCGTGAAGGCCGACGTCGAGATGGGCGGCAACGACCAGATCTTCAACCTGCTCGCCGGCCGCGACCTCATGCGCGCCATGGGCATGGAGCCGCAGGTCGCCCTCACGATGCCCCTGCTCGTGGGCACCGACGGCACCAAGAAGATGTCCAAGAGCTACAAGAACTACGTGGGCCTCACCGACGAGCCGGCGGACATGTTCGGCAAGCTCATGAGCATCACCGACGAGCTGGTGCCCATGTACTACCGCCTGTGCTCCACCTTCCCGATCGAGAAGATCGAGGAGGTCGACGCCTCCTTCAAGGATGGCACGGCCGACCCCTACAAGCTCAAGCGCGCGCTCGCCCGCAACATCGTGGACCTCTACCACGGCGCGGGCGAGGGTGAGAAGGCCGAGCGCGCCTTCGACGACCTCTTCAAGAAGCACGAGATCCCCGACGACGTCCCCGAGTTCGCCTGCGACCTCACGCCCAACGACGAGGGCAAGGTCTTCCTCGCCAAGCTCCTGGTTGAGGCCGGCCTCGTCAAGTCCACGAGCGACGCCCGCCGCATGATCGACCAGGGCTCGGTCAAGGTCAACGGCGAGAAGCTCGCGCCCAAGAGCTACAACGTCGACCCCGCTCTGCTGGTCCCCGGCACCGTGCTGCAGGTCGGTAAGCGCCGCTTCGTGAAGCTCGTCTAGAGTTCGGCCTCCGCACCCCAAGGGCGTGGCTCCCCCTCGCCTCGAGCGCTACATTGGTAGACTGCCCGAGACCCAAGAGGGAGCCACGCCCATGCCATCCATGCAGTTCCGTTCCAGCCACGCCGTGCCCGAGCTTCTGGCGCCAGCCGGGGGCCCGGAGCCCTTCTACGCCGCGCTCGCGGCGGGGGCGGACGCCATCTACTGCGGCCTCGGCAACGACTTCAACGCCCGCCGCGGCGCCCACAACTTCGACGACGACTCCTTCCGCGAGGCCTGCCGGGTGGCGCACCTCGCCGGCGCGCGCGTCTACGTCACGCAGAACGTCGTCATCAAGACGGAGGAGATGCCCCGCGCCCTCTCCCTGCTGCGCCGCGCGTGGCTGCTCGGGGCGGACGCCTTCATCATCCAGGACTGGGGCCTCATGGCCGAGGTGCTGCGCCGCTGGCCCGAGGTGGAGGTCCACGTCTCGACCCAGGCCAATGTGCACGACGCCCGCGCCACGGCCTGGTGCGGCCGCCTCGGCGCCAGCCGCGTGACGCTCTCGCGCGAGCTCTCGCTTGCCGAGATGGCGAGGATCGCCGAGACGGGCGTGGAGCTCGAGGCCTTCGGCCACGGCGCCATCTGCTTCTGCTACTCCGGCGTCTGCATGATGAGCTCGCTGGCCGGCGGGCGCTCGGCCAACCGCGGCCTCTGCGCGCAGCCGTGCCGGCTCCCCTACGACCTGGTGGACGAGGAGGGGAGGAGCGTGGAGGCCCCGGGGCGCGGCCGTCCGCTCTGCCCCAAGGACTTCTGCAGCCTGGACGACGTCGCCGCGCTGGCCGAGGCCGGCGTGGGCTCGCTCAAGGTCGAGGGCCGCATGAAGTCGCCGGACTACGTGTATGCGGTCATCTCGGCCTACCGCGCCCAGATGGACGACGTCGCCGCCGGTCGCACCCCCACCGAGGCAGCGCTCGCCGCGCGCCGCACGCGCCTCAAGCGCACCTTCAACCGAGACTTCACCGACGCCTACCTCCACGGCCGCTCCGGCGACGAGCTCATGAGCTACGAGCGCTCCAACAACCGTGGTGAGCTGGTCGGCGAGGTCGCCTCCTCCCGCGCGCTCGCCTCAGAGCGCAGGGTCCGCGGCGGCGCCAACGGCGGTCGCGCGCGCCTGCGCACCCTGAGCAAGGCCGAGACGCGGATCCGGCTCCAGAGGCCCGTCGGCGCCGGCGACCTGCTCGAGGTCCGTCCCCAGGACGACCCCTCGCAGTTCCTCACCACCTACGCCGAGGCGGACGCCGCCGCCGGCGAGACCATCTCCTGCACGACGGCCCGCCCCATGCCGAAGGGCAGCCTCGTCCGCGTGATCAGGAGCCAGGAGATCATGGACGAGTCCGCCCGCGCGGCGCGCCCCGAGGCCGCACCCAAGCGCCCGGTGCGCGTGCGCGTGACGGCGCGCCTCGGCGAGCCCTTCTCCGTGGGGCTCTCCACGCTCGACGGTGCCTTCTCCGCCGAGGCCACGGGCTTCGTGGTGGAGGCGGCGAGGACCCGCGCGGTGGGCGAGCAGGACCTCGTGGAGCACGTCGGCCGCATGGGGCAGAGCCCCTTCGCACCCGCCTCCTTCGAGGTGGAGCTCGACCCAGGCTGCGGCATGGGCTTCTCGCAGGTGCACAAGGTGCGCGCCGAGGCCTGCCGCAGGCTCGAGGCGGCGATCCTGGCGGCCTACGACTCCCGCGAGCTCTCGCCGGCGCCCGACTCCATAGAGGTGAGCAACGACCTGCGCGAGGTCCGCGACGAGGCGGGGGTTCCCAGGCCGGGCGTGGTCCACGAGGGCTTCTCGCCGCGCGCCGAGCCGGAGGTCTGCGCCATCGTTTCGGACGCGGCCTCGGCCGAGGCGGCGCTGGCGGCGGGCGCGACCAGGGTCTACGCCACGACGGACGCTCTCGAGGCGGGGGAGTGGCCCGAGCGCGTGCTTGCCGCCACGGTGCCCGTCCTGGACGAGGTCTGTCGCGAGGCGGACCACGAGCGGCTCGACCCCTACGTGCGCCCGGGCGCGCCCGTCGCGGTGGGCAACGTCTCCGAGCTGGTGCTCGCGCGCGAGCGCGGGGCCCGGGCGGAGCTGCGCACCTGCATCCCCGTGCACAACGAGTCCGCCCTGGTCGCGCTCGAGGCCGCCGGGGCGGAGGGTGCCTGGCTCTCCCCGGAGCTCACCTTGGACGAGGTGTGCGACCTTGCGAGAAGGACCTCGGTGACGCTGGGCCTCGTGGTGCTCGGCCGCCCGCGGGCCATGACCAGCGAGCACTGCGTGCTCCAGGCGACGGGGAGCTGCTGCCACGACTGCGCGCGCTGCCCCTGGCGCAAGCGGAGGGTCTCGCTGCGCGACAGGGACGGGAGCCTGCTGCCGGTGCGCACGGACGTCCACGGCCGCTCGCGCATCTACGCCGCGCACCCGCTCGACGCCACGCCGCAGGCGGACGTCCTGGTCGGGGCGGGGGTAACCCGCCTCGCCGCCGACGCGACGCTGCTGGGTCCGCGAGAGACCGCGGCGGCGGTCGAGCGCGTCGCGCGCGCGGTGGCGGCTGCGCGCGAGGGAAGGAAGCCTGCAGGTCGTATGCAGGGTGCCACGTCGGGGCATCTTTTCTCCCCGATTGGGTAAACTGTTACGCAATTGGTAGGAATTAGCAGCCGCACGCGTGCGGCGTCGGAAGGGGAAGCAATGGCAGAGGAAAGCAAGCCCAAGGTCAACCGCGAGCTCCTGGAGGCGACGATCGACGTCATCCGTCAGAGCCTGCAGGCGGACGGTGGCGACGTGGCGCTCATCGACTGCGACGACGACGGCGTGGTCACCCTCGAGATGCAGGGGGCCTGTGCGGGCTGCCCGCTCTCCGAGTACGACATGAGCGACGGCATCGAGCGCATCCTGCGCGAGCACGTCCCCGGCGTCACCCGCGTGCAACCCGCGATCTTCTAGGGGCGAGGACGGCTGGCCACGGGAGGTCAGCAAAGGACCGATCCTCGGGAGAAGGGCGTCGAGCAGGACGTCATCTCCTGAGGCAGTGCGAGAGGAAGCAAGCGGGCCGGCACCCCCGAGGTGCCGGCCCGCTCTCTGCCCGTATGGTCTCGCGTGCTTCTCGCACCTAGTCCAGGTCCAGGTAGCGCTTCCAGTAGTCGACCGAGGTGAGGAGCGGACGCGCAGCGGCGTACCTTCTCTTGAGCTCGGGCCCCTCGCTCTGGCAGCGCTTCACGTCCTGCTGGTAGCGCTGCCAGAGCGCCTTGCCGCGCTCGTTGTCCCTGTGGCGGATGACGCCGGCCTTGAGCTGGATGTTCACGGCGACGACGGTGTCCACGCCGAAGAGCGCGCCCATGGGGTAGGACCAGCCGGTGGCCTCGACGAGGGCGACCTTGCCCTCGATCGGCTTGAGGTCGCCGAAGAGCTGGCCGTTGAGCGAGCTCTCGAAGAGGCGCCGGTTGAAGGATCCGGCGAGCCTGCCGGCTACCCCCTGCCCACCGAGCGGGATGTCGCGGAAGAAGTCGTCCGCGCGCAGGCGGTCGAAGTCCACCCCGACCTCCTTGGCGAGCTCCGCGAGCTCTGAGAGGGGAAGGAGCCTCTCCTTGCTCCTGTTGGCGTCCATGAAGCGCCGCTCGGCCACGTCCCTCTGGGCGAACCACTCGGGCCCGCGCAGGTAGTCCTCCAGGCCCTCGCAGATGAGCTCGGCGTCGGCGTAGTTGAACTTTGAGAGCTCGCGGCGCATACCGAGGTCGAGCTCAACGAGGAAGTCGGTGTCGGGGGCGACGCCCGTGGTCGCCTGGATCACGAGGCCGTTGCGGGCGGTCTGGTAGCGCTCCTGCGCGGCGCTGTAGCGCATGAAGAAGGCCAGGTGCCAGATGCAGATGCCGTTCATGTTCATAAAGCGCGGCTTGCAGCGCAGGCCGTACTCCGCGTCGTCGAAGCGGACGAAGAGGGGCAGCGGCATGCCGTTCTCGCGGATGGTGGAGACGGGGATGCAGCAGTACCACCAGGCGGCGTAGCGCTGCTTGGTGTCTGGGTAGAGGTCCTCGGCGGGCTCGAAGGCCTCGCAGGTCGCGCAGTCGTGCAGGAGGCTCATGCGGAAGATGGGCTTCAGAGACTTGCAGACGCCGTTGTAGGTCATGAAGCCGAGGTTCTCCCAGTGGATGTCGGGCTCGTCGTAGTTCATCATCGCGCCGGAGACGAAGGCGTCCGCGTACTCGTCGTTCACGATGGTGAGGAGGTTGTAGGTCCGCTTGATGCTCTCGGGAGAGACCTCAACGTCGTCGTCCATCATGAGGACGTGGGTGACGTCCTGCTCTTGGGCGAGGAGCATGCCGTAGGCGAAGCCGCCCGCGCCGCCCACGTTCCTGTTGGGGTAGACGGTCACGCCGTCGCCGGAGAGCGCCGCCGCGTCCAGGGTGCGGCCGTTGTCGATCACGTACATCCGGAAGTGCTGGGAGATCGCCTCGTCGCCGCCGAGGATCTGCTCGCGGACGAGGTCGATGTTGTGGGTGATGTAGGACTCCTTCTTGAAGGTGGTGGTGGAGAGGGCGAGCTCGACCTCCCTCACCGCCCCGTCCTCGACGGAGGCCGCGTAGTAGCCGTTGCGGAGAAGGACCTCGCCCTCGGCCTCGATAACGAAGCCCACGATCACGTCGGTCGGGGCGTAGGAGAGCTCGATGTCCACGGGGACCCACTCGTCGCTCGCAGCGACGTCGACGCGCGTCTTCTCCTGCGGGCGGGAGTAGTAGTCGTAGGTGTCGACGCAGGTCTGGGTCACCCGCGCCGCCGCGCCCTTGAGCTCGAGGTGAAGGTGGTAGGACCTCGCCGTGGTGTAGCGGTCGTACTTGATGACCGAGAGGCCGTTGAAGAAGGTCGTGAAGTCGAAGGTGCCGGGGCCGGAGAGCCTCCAGCCCTCCTCGGCCTCCTCGGCCGCGCAGGTGGTCCTGAGGTAGAGCGCCGGCGCGGTCCGATACTGGCGGGTCTCCTCGAGGAGGACGTTGGCTATCCGTACCTTCTGCATGCGCTACCTCACTCCGTCTCGCGGCTCTATCTGCTACCGAAGCATTCTAGGATACGCGATGCGCAGGCCGGACGTTCCATCCGGCAATCTACGGGTTATCCGCATGTAGGTAATGCGATACTGTCATCTACGGGTCTTCCTCCGTGGGGAAGGCATCAATTCGGATTGGTACTGCAATCGCTAGGGGGGACCTTGGGACATCGATATCTCAACAGCGTCGGCGCGAGGGGCGAGACGACCCCGCCAATGCTCTGCATCGTGGTTCCTTGCTACAACGAGGAGGAGGTGCTCCCGCAGTCGAGCCGCGTTCTCGCCCACGTGGTCACCTCCCTGGTATCTGCGGGGAAGGCCTCCCCGGAGAGCAGGGTCCTCTTCGTGGACGACGGCTCGCATGACGCGACCTGGGACATCATCCGTGGTCTCAACGGCGACGACCACGTCTTCGCCGGCATCAAGCTCGCGCACAACGAGGGACACCAGCGCGCCCTCTACGCGGGCCTCATGGAGGCGCTGGACCTGGGCTGCGACGTGTCAGTCTCCATCGACGCCGACCTCCAAGACGACGTGGACGTAATCGAGCGGATGGTGGACAAGTATCAGGCTGGCGCGGAGATAGTCTATGGAGTCCGAGACAACCGTGACACGGACACCGCCTTCAAGAGGAAGAGCGCGGAGTCCTACTACCGTCTCATGCGTCGGCTGGGCACCGAGGTCGTCTACAACAGCGCCGACTTTCGCCTCATGAGCTCGAGGGCGCTTGTCGCACTGTCGCAGTACGGGGAGGCCAACCTGTTCCTCCGCGGCATCGTCCCGTCGCTCGGGTTCAAGACCGACACCGTCACCTACGCGCGCAAGGAGCGCCTTGCCGGCGAGTCGAAGTATCCCCTCAACAAGATGGTCGGTCTGGCGGTCGAGGGCATCACGTCCTTCTCGACCAAGCCGATGAGGGCCGTTACTGCCGTGGGTCTCGCCTCGATGCTCTTCGCGATCGCGATGCTCGTCTACGCGATCGCGAGCTGGGCTTCGGGTCACGCCGTCGCGGGCTGGGGGAGCCTCATGGTCTCGATCTGGCTGGTCGGCGGTCTCGTCATGACCGCCCTGGGGATAACGGGCGAATACGTTGGGAAGGCATACCTGGAGACCAAGCGGCGCCCCCGCTACATCGTCGAGGAGGAGCTGGACTAGCTGGCTCCGGACGCAAGGGCGTGCTAGCGCCGGTGGGACCTCGTGTTGGGTACGTTGGTAAAAGCCCAGGCGTAACCCGCTGCGGCGAGTGGGGTCATGAGCGTCACGAAGGGGAGGATGTGGACGCTCTTGGCCTCCCAGAGCAAATAGCAGGCGAATCCCGCCATCACGGCGCAGCAAAGCATGAAGGGGACGTCGCCGTCCTCGGACCTTCGTTCCCGCAGCATGCGCACGGCTTCGAGGACGGCGCCGATGTAGATCGCGGACTGGAGCCCGTCCAGGAACGTCAGTGAGGGGCCGCTGCTCAGCAGGCCGACGTCAGCCGGTTCCCCCTCTGCGTTCGTGTTGTACTTGAGGTACATGATGGACTGGTACGTGGGCTCTGCCCACTTCCTCTCGAGCTTTCTCGAGAGGAAGGACGAGAGCGTGCCTGGGTTCTCCGCATAGCCACCAAGCACGTCTCTGAGCCGCTCGCCGAGAAGCTCCTTGGTAGCTTCGGTGTCTCGCTGGGTTTCGTCCCATGCGTCCAGGGCGTCACCGTCCTACCACCCAGGCTGGTCGTTGATTCCCGTCGACCCAGTGAGGCCGATTTCCAACCACGACACGGTCGGCAGGCCCTCGCCGTAGTCGATTCCGGTGGCATGCTCGAAGTACGTCTTGGGCAGTCCCGCCAATGCTAGCGCCAGGACGAGCACGAGGGCTGACAGGCCGAACCCCAGCCACTTGCCCCTTCTGGCTGTGAGGACGAACCATGCCGCGACCATGCCGAGGGCGATGACCTGGTACGTGGACTTGATTGCAAGGCCAACGCCCAGGGGGGCGATCGACGCTAGCTGGTAGAGCAGGGTGCCCTTGCCGTCCTCGGCGCGGAAGGACTTCACCTGGAGGAGAAGGTACAGGCAGGTCAGGGAGAACCCGACTGAGTTCCCGTAGGGGAAGGTCGCAAGGATGAAGAACGGGGCGTTGAGTCCCATAAGCACGGGGGCGCAAACTCGCTCCGCCTTGGATTCCGTCGCTTCCCACACCAAGAGCGTGAGGGAGAGGAGAGCGACCTCGTTAGCGACTACGTTGCAAAGCCCGAGGGCGACTACGTTGCCGGCGCCGAAGAGCTTGAACACGGCAAGGAAATAGAGGAAGCCGCCTATCTGATACGGATAGAACCGAAAGTACGTGTATGCAGAAGGGACGTCAGGAGCGAATTCAGAATGCTCCGCAGTGGGGAGAAAGCTGTCCCAGTCTCCGCTGGAGGCGCGTGACGCGTACTCGATGAGGCTGTGTGCATCCGGGAAGATGTGGCCCGTGGAATGCGCGGAGAGAACCACGAGGCAACCAAGCGCGCTCGTTACTAGAATGACGCCGACGAGCACGGACCTCTCGTTAAGGCGCTCTGACAGGTGACATACGAGGTAGAGGAGACCGCTGACGAGCGCAAGCCAAAGCAGACCGGCGAGCATCAGGCGCGGGCTCGAAAGCCATGACATCGAGGATATAGCCTCGAGATATGGATCTGGATGGAATATGTCGGTGAAGCAGACTGACATGAGGGCGACGTAGGAGAACGTTGCCGTGGTGATGGCCGTCACCAGGCAGAAGAGGACGGAGCCCATCCCGTTGAGTCCTGCGCCCTTGCCGTAGGCAACGTTCTTCATCGCTCTCCTAATGGGTAAAGGTCGCCGTTCTTGTCGCGTCTTTCAGCACCATGCGCAGGGCAACTTGTTGTGAAACAGTATCCCATCATATCAAGGGTACAGTTGGGGTGCAGGAATGTAGGAGGGCGCCTTACGGCGCGCAGATGCTGCGGGCGTCCATCTGCCGGCTCGTCCGGCCGTTCAGAGACGCATTCGGTTGATGGAGAATCCTGCCCTGGCCTTCCCCATGGGAGAAGGGCGCTACCTTCTTCGCTACCATGGGTGAGCTGACAGAGCCTGTAGCCAGGCAATCGTAGGACGGGTCCAACTAGGGTTGTGACGGAGCGCATATGGGAAACCCATCTATCGCAGTGCTGGTGCCTTGCTATAACGAGGAGCTCACCGTGGGCAAGGTGATCGACGACTTCCACAGGGTGCTCCCCGAGGCGGACATCTGGGTCTACGATAACAACTCCAGCGACAGGACCGGCGAGATAGCGCGCGCCCACGGCGCCCACGTCAGGTTCGAGCCCCGTCAGGGCAAGGGCAATGTCGTGAGGCAGATGATCAGGGACATCGACGCCGACTACTACCTCATGGTCGACGGCGACGACACCTACCCGGCCGAGGAGGCGCCGAAGCTCCTCCAGCCCCTCTTCGACGACGTGGCCGACCACGTGGTGGGCGACCGCCTCTCTAACGGCACCTACGGCGAGGAGAACAAGAGGGCCTTCCACGGCTTCGGCAACGACCTCGTCAGGTGGCTCATCAAGGTCCTGTACGGCTTCGAGTTCAACGATGTGATGACCGGCTACCGGGCCTTCAACCGCGTCTTCGCCAAGACCCTGCCGGTCCTCTCCCCGGGCTTCGAGATCGAGACCGAGCTCTCCATCCACGCGGTGGACAAGCGCTGGAGGATCTCGCAGGTCCCCATCGACTACCGCGACAGGCCCGAGGGCTCGGAGTCCAAGCTCAACACCTTCTCGGACGGCGCCAAGGTCCTGCGCATGATCTTCTCGCTGCTCAAGGACTACAAGCCACTGAGCTTCTTCTGCATCCTCGCGCTCGTCGCCATCGTCATCGGCCTGATCCTGGGCATCCCGGTGGTGGGGGAGTTCATGGCCACCGGCCTGGTGCCGAGGATCCCGACGGCCATCCTCGCCGTCGCCTTCTGCGGCCTGGGTTGCCTCTTCTTCACGTGCGGCCTGATCCTGGACACCATCGTGAAGGGCGCGCGACGCCAGTGGGAGATCGACGTCGTCAGGGCCTATGAGGACGGGAAGTAGTACTTCGTCAGGAAGACATTCCGAGTGCTTTGCCAGTGCGTCGATGAATGCTCTGACAGGAAGATCCTTTTGCGCTTAACTAGAATGAAATAAATTGCTGATAGAAAAATCTATATCGCAATATAACCGAAACTATAAAAGTGAAACCTGGAAATGATAGTGTTACGCTTCAGATTCAAAGCATGTAGAGTTGAGATACAGAACTAGGCAAGGGTTATTAGTTTCTAATCCTGTTGAGGGGAAAACTGTGAATAAGAGAGATAGCATACAAGGATATGTGTACTGTCTGTCTGTAAAAATTATCACCTACACTGCACTAGCCCTCACTGGGATGCTTTCTGTCATCTCCATGCTCGTCACGACCTCGGCTGATTATTCAGAGAGCTCCTATACGGTTTCATTAGCGAAATGTATTCCCACGCTTATCGGAATCATAATAAGTGTGGCAGCAATATTGATGGTGAAAAAAAATGAGAAAACAATCCCATCCGTAGAGAAAGTAGAGGCCGCTGGTTTCATGTTCGGTCTCGTTGCTTCGACTCTCTGGATTTTCATCGCTAACACTGAGCCAGTTTATGACTCCGCCTCCCTTATACAGGCTGCGCAGGCGTTGCTGGGTAATCAAGAGTATCAAACAACATGGATGCATGGCGGATATATGTGGCGATATTCGTTTCAAACGCCTTATGTCCTGCTAATCGTTGCTGCAATCAAAATAGCGGGAGAGAATTTCAACATACTGCTTCAGTTGTCTAATGCCTTTGCGAATGCCTTTACCATCCTACTGCTAGTTCGCATAACCAATAAACTGTCAAGCTCGAAGGTTGCGCCTCTGATAGCACTACTTCTGTCAAGTTGCTTTTTTGGCACAATTTACTATTCGACTTGGGAGTATGGAAATCTATTGGGAAATACCTTGTTGCTAGCTTCAGCGGTGAAGTGCATTGAGGCTTTCGATGGTTCCAAAATACAAATTTCCAAAACAATCTCATCGGTACTATTCATGGTTTTCGCATGCCTAATTAAATCAACACTAGCAATTGCGGCCATTGCCCTAGGAATTACTTTCTTTTTACTCGGACTGAAGAGAAAACGTTACGGCTTGTTGCCTCTGCTAGTCATGCCCTACGTGCTGTACTCTCTGGTATTAGGGGCTCTCAACGCGTATGTAGGTTCAATTACGGGATGCGACTTCAGCGGAGAAATTCCCTTGATGAGTCATGTGACAATGGGTACGGGCGGGGGACTTGAATGGGAAGCCGAGATAACTGGCAACGATGAAATAGCTTTTGCAACGGAGATGCCAGGATTTTTTAATGGTTATGTAAACCAGTTAGATAAAGATGAAGAATATTATTCCGTTGCGAATAAGTATTATCTCAAGAAAAGACTCGAACGCTACGAAGAATATCCTGATTTGTTCGCTAGGTTCTTTTGTAAGAAGCTCCTGATTGAATGGACTGATCCAACTTTTGGAAGTCTGATTGAGTCAAACTGGGATCGAGATAGCGTTGATATAGGCGCTAGTACGAGAAGAAGCTACACTGCTTTTGCGAGGTCCTTTTACTATGGTAAAGCGAATATTGTGACAACCGCACTAATGGATATAGACCAGAGCCTTATCGCAATAGGTGCCTTTTTCGAGCTCCTCTCACTTGTCTTTTCACTGAGGGGACACCGTATCAAGTACTCGCAGGGCATTCCAAATATCAGTAATCTCTTCTTGATAATCTTCGTGATAGGAGGTTTCATACTATATATCTTTTGGGAGGATAAGTCTCAATACATAATGCCTTTCTATATTGCAATGCTTCCATACGCCGCATGCGGTCTGTCAGATTTTGCCGACTACTTCTTTGAATGCATGGAGAATGTTGTGCAGTAGTGATTTACTATTAATCAAGTCAGAAATATATGCATGCACTAGTTTGATTCTGCCATATTGAAAAGCCTAGAGTGTCACATTTAGAGTGACAGAAGAAGGGTGATTCGGACACTAAAATGCTCTGACGCTCTTCCTGAATTGGTCTGTTCTGCAGCTTCCACTTTGGTCTTACGAGATGCCGAGGAACCATGTCTCAGCTGACCACCATACTGACGGGTTCGTAATTGTAAGGGCTGCATACCTGTCGGTAGCGAAGAGATTCGCGAAACATAAGACAACTGAGACGCACAGCAAAATCATTAGAGGGAGAAGCGCGAAGTGGCAAGCCTTCATGTTTTCCTGACGTGCATTAGCCCAGGAGCAGTAGGCGATGAGGGAACAGCAGCAAAGGAGCCATGTAAAGTCCGCCTGATAGCGTTGCGTAACAGCGACTGTAGAGTCGAAGATTGCTATTGCCACCGCGATGAAGCTGAGAAGCAGGGGAAGCTTGGAGCCGAACATCCTCTTCAGGTTCGTTCGAGCTTTGGGAGAGAGGAGAAGGAGGATACCAAGCGTGATAAAGGGGAAGAAGGCCAAGATTCCACCGTAATAGGACTCGATAATAATGCCTGATATGGTTCCCATCATGTCTGAGTAGGGTTGAGTGGTGAACCACAGGGTATTTGCATCGAAAAAGGGAAAGCTGCAGTTGGCGATGACGGGTGTGAAGAAGTACATGAAGATGCCGAACAGTACTTGTCTGCTCGAAGTGGTTTTGTGGGCCATGTCGAAGCCCGTCAGGTTGTACTTGTAGCCGAAGTCGAGCGGATTCCCGAACCGGGCGTAGTTCCACGCCATCGCCACGACGCCCATGAGGAGGATGGGGAGGATGGTGAGGGCGGTGTTGAGCGCGGCCGTCCCCGAGGTTCCGAAGAACTCCCGCTCTTCAGGGGGCTTCCTGAAGAACCTGTGCCAGTACAGTGCGAGCGCAATGAGGGAGCAGAGGACGAGCGCGGGACGTGCCAGCAGCGTCGCGCCGACGAGGAGGGAGCCCAGTAGGAGGCGACTCCGCCTCAGGGGCCGTCTGCCGTCGGCATCCGCGGAGATCCAGAGGGCGACCCCTCCCTCCGCCGCTGACACGCCCGAGAGGATTACCTCGTGGTAGACGGTCGGGTAGAAGGCGAGCCATAGCACGCAGGTGCACAGCCACATGGCGAGCATGCCGAAGACGTGCTCGGACACGGATGCATCCCGTCGGAACCTGCTGAGAAGGGCGTTCGCGAGGCAGACGGCCATGACGGTCGCCACGACGGCGAGCGCCGCGGTCGCGGCGTTGTTGGAGAGGTCTGTCCCGGTGATCGCCCGGTAGGGGAGGAAGAGGGTGAGGACGGGGAGGATGCCGTCATAGCTGTAGTAGCGCCCGTCGTAGAACGCATAGTCGAAGAGGTACGCCTCGCCGTTGCTGAGGCTCTCGGACCTCCTGAAGTCGAAGTCGTAGGGGTTCTCCGCCTCGGCGAGCCAAGAGGGCACCTCCTCGTCGATCCAGGCATGGCCCTCCAGCATCGACTCCGCAACATGCTGGAACTGCATCGGGTCGTTATAGGCCGCGAAGGTCTCATTCATCGTGACGTCCTCCTGCGGGCCGCTGACATATGAGGCGGCAACGGAGACGAGGCCGAGGACGACGACCACCCCCGCGGTCACGGTCCTGCGCATGGCCGTGCACTCGAGCCAGCGGGTCCGCGAGGGAATCGAGCCGGGCAGCGCGCAGACGACGAGAAGGCCGATGATTGCGATGAAGATGACGAGGGGCC
Source organism: Olsenella absiana (assembly GCF_036408855.1). Lineage (NCBI taxonomy): Bacteria > Bacillati > Actinomycetota > Coriobacteriia > Coriobacteriales > Atopobiaceae > Olsenella > Olsenella absiana. The sequence continues at coordinate 64,687 of NZ_JAZGJQ010000004.1, read as the reverse complement.
AGTGAACGACGACGGGGACGGCCTGGTTTGCCTGAAAGCCCTGGGAGAGCGAGATGGTCTCGCCGGCCGTCACGTTGGGGAAGTCCAGCCGGACCGAGTCCACGCCCTCCCTGGTCTCTGGCATGACGACGACCTCGGACGAGGGGTCGCCCGAGAGCAGCCTCTGGGAGACCGGCCCGGTGTAGACGGACGTCCCCTCCGTGCGTGAGGAGACGGTCACGTCGAGCATCCTGCCCGCGTGGAAGCCGAGCGAGTCCCAGACGGTCGTATGCGTGTTCCCCTCGTCTGAAAGACTCATCCTGACGGTGTCGAGGTCGAAGGGCTCCGAGAAGTACAGCGTGACGGAGGGTGCGTCGGAAGTCGCCTGGAAGACGCCACCTGAGGTCTCGTCCACACCTGACAGCTCCATGGACGAGACGGCGGGCGCTGCCTCGAGCGTGCGACCCCATAGCCTCGCCGACGCAGGCAGGACGCAGAGGGCGGCAACGAGCGCAATTGCGAATACCACTACGATTGAGACGAGCGATTTTACGGTGAAGTGGGCGGCGTCAGCACTCGGGGCGGCCTCTCGACCGAAGCCATTCGAGTGCACGTTTCTTGATGTAAAATGCCTGCCACGCGCTGAACTTCCACCAGCCCCCTGTGGCCTGCTGCTTCTTAACACGTATGTACCCCAGACTCAAGCTCCCGCGAAGTGCCTCGGGAGAACGGATGCCTGCTTAAAAATGTAGGAGACAGCGCCAGAGACTACCGAACCACATTAACACAGCGACTGACCTCTTGGTTTTCAGCTACAAGGTTTGGTTATGCAAAGGTTGGTCGACGCAGGCGTAGGCGAGTTCCTCTTCCGTCCGTACTCTGGGTCGCGGCGCCACCTACCGAGTCTCGTGCGCACGCAGGTTCTTCGGGCAGTCGCCTTCGGGCACATTAGGCTTAAACTATCATGCATGTGTCGCTCCTGTGCCTAGATATGATCTTGCGGCCATTCGAGGGGGATTCGATGGATGCGATAAAGAAGGCGACGGCCGCCGCCGTGGTCTCTGTCATCCTTTCCGTGCCTACCGCGGCGTTCGCCGTGGAGGCTGGGACTACGTTCGGCAACGTCAGCGCGAGCGACGTCGTTGCCGCTGCCGCGTCGGGTGGGTCCCGGGAGGGGACTGCGGCCACCGGCGGGACCTCCTCGGAGGTCGCCACGGGCGAAGCCGACGAGGCCGGGGCGTCCGAGACAGAGGTGGCCGTGACGTCATCCGGCGAGCCCGTCTCTGAAGGCGACGACGGCGCGGGTGCTTCCAGTGCGGGCCCCGAGGGCGGGACGGTGGAGGCTGGGAGCGCTTCAAGTGAGGCCGACGGTGCCGCGGGCGAGGCGGTCGCCTCGGACGGGGCCTCCGAGCCCGGGTCGCCCTCCTCGGAGGACGCCCCTGGGCAGTCCTCCGCGATCGTCCCCGATGGCGTGTACGAGATCTCCGTCCAGGACGGCTCCACCAAGAAGAACCTGGACATCCTCGCGGGGTCGGATCAGGACGCCGCGGACGTCGACGTCTTCGACGACAACTCCACCAAGGCGCAGCGCTTCAGGATCAGCCGTGTCGAGGACACCGAGTACAGCGTTATCTATAACGTGGGCTCCGGCAAGGTGCTGGACGTCGCCTGCGGGGAGGCGGCCGCTGGTGCGAAGGTCTGGCAGTACGCCTACAACGGCACGTCCGCTCAGCGCTGGCGTGTCGTCGACAACGGGGACGGGAGCTACACGTTCCTCTCGGCCCTGCGATCGGCCGACGGGGGAGCGCTCGCCCTCGACGTGCGCTACGGCCTCCTGAGCAACGGGTCGCCCCTGCAGCTCTGGAGTGCCAACGGCACCGTGGCGCAGCGCTGGTACCTGGAATCGCCCAGGACGGTCGAGGACGGCGTCTACGGTATAGCGTCCTCCCTTTCAGGAGACCGCTCACTCGACATCGACGGGTCAGGCATGTCCGCTGGCACCAACGCCCAGATCTGGGGGACCAACTCCAGCACCGCGCAGAGGTTCAACGTTCGCTATGACGAGCGGACGGGGTACTACACGATCAAGAACATCGGCTCCGGCAAGGTGCTGGACGTCTCTGGCGCCTCCCATGAGAGCGGCGCCAACGTGTGGCAGTATGACGAGAACGGGACCTGGGCGCAGGCTTGGTCCATCGAAGGTCAGGATGACGGCTCCTACAGAATCGTCTCCGCCAACTCCGGCCTCGCCCTAGACGTCTCCGGCGGCTCAAGCACCGACGGGGCGAACGTCCAGCAGTACGCACCCAACGGTTCGACCGCGCAGAAGTGGGTCCTCGAGCGCAGGGGCGAGCTCCTGCAGGGTCGATACACCATCCACACGAGCGGGGACACCGCCTACGTTCTCGATGACGCGACCGGCTCGCGCGAGGTGGGCGCCAACGTACAGCTCTGGCGGGACAACGGCTCCGCCGCCCAGCAGTTTGAGCTCGTCCGCTACGGCGACGAGGGATACTACGTTGTTCGCAACGTGCGCAACGGGGGTTACCTCACCCTCACCGGCACGGAGCAAGGCTCCAACGCCCTGCAGTGGCTGGCCGGTGAGCAGCCCGAGGACTCCCAGCTCTGGAAGGCAACCTTGCACTGGGACGGCTTCGGCCTCCTCTCCAGGAGCGGACTTGCGCTCGACGTGAACGGCGCCGTTTTCGGCCAGGGGACGAACGTCCAGGGCTACAACGACAACGCCAGCATCGCGCAGAGGTTCTGGCTGCGCACCGTCGGTGCAGCCTCCCTGGGCATCACCAACGTGGGCGCGACCGTCTCGACCCAGGAGGGTGCCGAGGAGCGCATCCTCTCGACGCTGGTCGCTGACTCTCCCTACCTCTTCCTGCCCTCCTGTGCAGACCTCTCCCAGACGGTGCTCACCGCCTTCGTCCCTGGCCGTGGGGGCTTTTACGCCTCTGCCACTCGCGATGACGCCGGGGTGTTCGTGAAGGCGGGTGCGGCGATCGACCTCGTTTCCGGAGGCTTTGTTCGGGACAGCGACGGTGCCTACCGCGTCTTCCTGAGGCTCTCCGAGGGAGACGCCCCGCTCCTCATCCATGTGATGAGGTCTGCCAACGTTCCAGCATTGTTCCTCACGAGCGATGACCCCTTCCTCAAGGGACGTAGCTACGTCGAGTCGAGTACGGACCACTCGCTCAAGTCCGAGGGGAGCATGGTCCTCGCCGAGGTGGACGGGACCGTCACCTACGACGGCAGGCTCGACCAGATCAAAGGCCGCGGCAACAGCACCTGGCTTGCAGAGAAGAAGCCCTATCAAATCAAGCTCGACAAGAAGGCCTCGCTCGTGGACGGCACTAAGGGTAACAAGGCCAAAAAGTGGCTCCTTCTCGCCAACTCCTATGACCGGACACTGCTGCACCAGTTCGTGGCTGCCAGGACCGGACTGTCCATGGGGCTCGTCTCAACGCCAGATTGTAGGACCGTCGACCTGTACTACGACGGCGAGTATCGCGGTACCTATCTCCTGAGCGAGAAGGTCGAGGTCGGCAAGGGTCGCGTGGAAATCGACGAAATCGAGAACGACTCGGTGGACGACGTATCCGTCGAGAGCCATCCCACGGCTTACGGTACCAACTCCTACGGTCGGGAGTACCGCTACGTGACGGGCGTGAAGGCTCCTGCCGACCTCTCGGGCGGCTACCTTCTCGAGCTTGACAACGGCTACTACGCGTCTGAGCGAAGCTGGTTCGACACGAGCATCGGGCACTTCGTGCTCAAGAGCCCGGAGGACGCCTCGGAGGAGCAGGTGCGCTACATCAGCGAGCGGGTCCAGGCGGCGATTGACTCCGCGAGGTCCGGTGACGCGGGCGCTGGCTTCGACGTCACTTCCCTTGCGAGGGTGTTCCTCGTGGAGGAGTTCGCCAAGAACAGCGACTACATTCGCCACTCGTCGACGTATTTCTACAAGGACAAGGGCGAAGATCTCGTCTACGCAGGACCCATCTGGGACTTCGACCAGGGCTTTGGCGTCAGCCCTTGGAACGTCGGCATGGGCTACGAGAGCCCCGAGGGCTTCGCTTCTGAGCACTACGAGTTCTTCCTCGGCGACCCCGCGGTGCGCCAGGAGATCAAGCGGGAGTTCAACGAGAGGCTCAAGCCGTACGTGGAGGGCACGTTGCTCTCTGACAAGGACGGCGGTGCGGGTCTGGTCGAGCGGACTGCGGAGGGAATCGTGCGTACCGCACGGATGGACGGCCTGCTCTGGGACAGGGGAGATGCGGACGACTTCCTCGCTCGCGCCCTGCAGATGCGCGAGTGGATCGCACGACGCATCGCCTGGATGGACGCGACCATTAACGCCTGGTAGGTGAGTTAGGTAGTGCCTGACAGGCGCCTGGCCCACAGGGTATCCTGCGAGAAGTAGGCGGGGTGACCCGAGGCTCGGATGCGCTGGTCTCAGGGGACCGCAGGTTTGCCGCGGGCGGGGACGACGTTGTACGCTGTCCCCGCCCGTTCTTCTCGAACCCGGCGCCAGGCCCCGAGCGGTCGCCTGCGCCGCCTCGCCCGTAGGTTGGAGCACGCATGTTCCTGAACGACCTCTACCACTCCCTGGACCCCATCGCCTTCCAGCTGGGGCCCGTCGTCGTGCGCTGGTACGGCATCGCGTACCTCGCCGGGTTCGTGCTCGGCGGGCTCATGGCCTGGCGCATCATCCGTCGCTGGAGGCTCGACATCTCCGCCGACGCGCTCATGAACGTCGTCGTCGGCATCGCGCTCGGCATCATCGTGGGCGGACGGCTGGGGTACGTGGTCTTCTACGGGGCCGGCTACTACCTCGAGCACCCGCTGGAGGTCCTCGCGATAAACCAGGGCGGCATGAGCTTCCACGGCGGGCTCGTCGGCGCCATCGTCGGCGGCTCGATCGTCTGTCGCACCTCGCGAATCTCCATCCCGACCATGATCGACGTGGGCGTCTGCGTGGCTCCGATCGGCCTGTTCTTCGGGCGCTGCGCCAACTTCGTGAACGGGGAGCTGTGGGGCAAGCCGACCGACCTGCCCTGGGGCGTCATGTTCGAGACGGGCGGCGCGGTCTATCGCCACCCCTCCCAGCTCTACGAGGCCCTCCTCGAGGGCGTCGTGCTCTTCCTCGTCCTCTTCGCGCTCTCGCGCAGGGTGCCGCCGCGGCCGCAGGGCACCTTCCTCGGCACCTTCCTCGCGTGCTACGGCGTCTTCCGCTTCCTCGTGGAGTTCGTGCGCGTGCCGGACAAGCAGCTCGGCTACCTCCTCGGCGGCGTCATAACCATGGGGCAGATTCTCTCGCTACCGCTCGTCGTGCTGGGGGTCGCGATTCTCGTCTGGGCGCACGCGCGGCAGCGCCCGCAGGTGGGGACTGTCGAGGGGTAGCGGCGTCTCGGCGTGTGGTCGCCCGAGGCCTACTTGTGGAGGCGCTTCTCGGGTTGATTGCTTTTCAGCATCAAGTAGTAGACGGCTCTATTCGCAGATCCGCAGGTAGGAGGGCTGGTCATTCGCCGGCGATTACCGATGCCAGGGTTTTCTAATCTGTCGGCATTCGGACATCTGGGGTCAACAATCGCCGGAGTATCATGTCTGCCAGCGAGCGGGGGAGGGGCACCGCAATCCTGAGCCCGGTTGGCTTCGCCGAACGCTTGCTCACTTCTCTTGCCGACAAGGTGGGGTTCGTCCCTTCGGGGGTGAGCTCCACTTGTCATATGTCGGCGTCGTACATCGCGCGCCCCTCCCGCAGGAGGGTGCGCCGAAGGGCGCGTCCCTGGGCTGCGAGCGGGCGTCGGTGCCTCAGAGGAGCGCGCGATAGGCGTCGTAGCCCTCCTCGGTGTGGCAGACGAGCACCACCTTCGGCCTCGGGGCGGCCGGCGCGGCGACGTCCTTCTCCGCACCGCCCCAGTCTCGCAGCGTCGAGCGGATCGCGTCGAGGGCCACTTGGGCGGCGTCCGCCGCGGGAAAGCCTCCGTGCCCCGTCGAGATGCAGGGGAAGGCGACGCTCGCGAGCCGGTGGCGCCCCGCCAGGCGGAGGCTCGAGCGGTAGCACGAGGCGAGGAGCTCGCGGTCGCGCGCCGTGGGGGCCCCGTCGACGCACGGCCCCACGGTGTGGATCACGTAGCGCGCGGGGAGGTTGTAGGCGTAGGTGATCTTGGCCCCGCCGGCGGGCTCCGCGTGGCCCTGCTCCATCATGAAGTGGTAGCAGTCCGCGCGCAGCTGCAGGCCAGCCTGGGTGTGGATCGCGCTGTCGACGCAGCCGCAGAGGGGCTCAAAGCAGCCCATCATCTGGTCGTTCGCGGAGTTCACCACCGCGTCCGCGGCGAGCCTGGTGATGTCTCCCCGCCAGACGCAGATCCCCTCGTCGGAGAAGGGCAGGTCATCCGGACGGATGACCCCGCGCTCCTCGGCGAGGTGGGAGAGGTAGTCGTCCTGCGCGGCGAGCAGCTCCTCGCTGGCGGGTGCGGGGGGCCTCACGTTGAGCAGGACGCGGACCTGGTCGCGCTGCCGCCGCTCGTCTGTGGGCACGACGATGCCCGCGTACTCCTCCCGCTCCGCCTTGAGCGCCTCGATGAGACGGCGGCGACGCTCCTCCTGGTTCATGGGACCACCTTTCCGCCGGGTCGCCCCGGCCGCGTGCCAGGCCGGCTACAGCTCGACGTAGTCCCTGCCCGCCTCCGCCATGCGACGGCGGAGCTCCTCGACGATGGGGATGGACTTGGAGCAGCCGACCCGCGTGGCGCCGGCTGCGACCATGGCGAGGAAGTCGTCGGCGGTGCGGATGCCGCCCGCGGCCTTGACCTGGACCTTCTCGCCCACGTTGGCGCGCATGAGGCGGACGTCGGCCACCGTGGCGCCACCGGTGGAGAAGCCCGTCGAGGTCTTCACGAAGGTGGGCTCCACTTCGCGGGCGATCCGGCAGAGCGCGAGCTTCTCCTCCTGCGTGAGCAGGCAGCACTCGAAGATGACCTTGGAGGGGACGTGCGCCTCGTCGCAGACGGCCACCACCTCGCGCATCTCCCGCTCCACGTAGTCCCACCTGCCCGCCTTGACCTCGGTGAGGTTGACCACGTAGTCGATCTCGTTCGCACCCTGGGAGAGGGCGTCTTTGGTGTCGAAGACCTTCGAGGCGATGCTCGTCTGGCCGAGGGGGAAGCTGATCGCGGCGCCGGTGTGGACGTCGGTGCCCGCGAGCCGTGCGGCGCAGAACGCAGACTGCACCTGGTTGACCGCCACCATCCTGAAGTGGTAGCGCACGGCCTCGTCGCAGAGGCGGGCCAGGTCCTCGTGCGTGGCGTCGGGGTGCAGGTTGGTGTGGTCGATCAGGCGGCAGAGCTCGTCGAGCGTGTAGCGCATGGGTCCTCCTCGGGTCCGCGGGCTCCTCGCGCGGGACTGGCGCGGCTGGCGCCCTCCCGCCCTGCGGGGCTTCTCCCGCCCCATTGTGCGCCATCCCGGCGCGGGGGCGCGGTTCGAAGATTGTTTCGTTTGCTGGCTAAGAGCCGGTTGCCTGGCATGGGCGGCCAAGAGTTATGCAAGAATCGACGGGTCAGGGTAGGGTGCGTCCCGGGAGGTGCGGATGCGGTTCTCGAAGAGGTTGGACCTGTTTGGCGACGAGGTGTTCGCTGCGCTCAACGCGAAGCGCCGCGAGCTCGAGGCCGAGGGCCGCACGGTGTACGACCTGTCGGTCGGCACACCGGACTTCGCGCCTCCCCAGCACGTGGTCGACACCCTCGTGGAGAGCGCGCGCGACCCCGAGAACTGGAAGTACTCCCTGCACGACAAGGACGAGCTGCTCCAGGCGGTGTGTGACTACTACGCGAGCCGCTACGGCGTCGACGGCATCACGCCCGACATGGTGATGAGCGTGGCCGGCACGCAGGAGGGCATGGGCTACGTCTGCCAGGCGCTGGCAGACCCCGGCGACACCGTCCTCGTGCCCGACCCCTGCTACCCTGTCTTCCGCGCTGGCAGCCTCCTCGCCGGCGCCAAGCTGGCCTACTATCCGCTGACGGCCGACCACGACTTCCTGCCCTACGTCGCCGGCATCCCCGACGAGGTGGCGGACGCGGCCAGGTACATGGTGGTCTCGCTGCCAGCCAACCCCGTGGGCTCGGTCGGCACGCCCGAGGTCTACGAGCAGGTCATCGACTTTGCCAGGCGCCACGACATCGTCGTGATCCACGACAACGCCTACTCCGACATCGTCTTCGACGGGCCGGCGGGCGGCTCCTTCCTGAGCTATCCCGGCGCGCTCGACGTGGGCGTGGAGTTCCTCTCGCTCTCCAAGTCCTACAACGTGACCGGCTGTCGCCTGAGCTTCCTCGTGGGGCGCCCGGACATCGTGGCGGCCACGCGCAAGCTCCGCAGTCAGGTCAACTTCGGCATGTTCTACCCCGAGCAGGACGCCGCCATCGCGGCGCTCACGGGCCCGCGCGAGCAGGTGGAGGAGCAGCGTCTGCGCTACCAGGAGCGTCGCGACGCCCTCGCAGACGGCCTCGAGGCCATCGGCTGGGAGCGCCCCAACGCGCACGGCACCCTCTTCGTCTGGGCGCGCATCCCCCACGGGCGCATGGACTCCATGGACTTCGTGGTGGAGCTGATGGAGCGCTCGGGCGTCATCGTCACCCCCGGCAGGAGCTTCGGCCCGGCGGGGGAGGGCTACGTGCGCTTCGCGCTCGTCTCGCCCGTGGAGACGATCAAGGAGGCCGTCGCGGCCATCGGCGCGGCGGGCATCTAGGCGATATGGAAGGCGGTAGCCACATGTACGAGGGCACGAGCGAGCCCGGCAAGGGCGAGGCGGCGGAGAGGGCCGCGGAGGCGGAGAAGGACGCGGCGGCCGAGGGGGCCACGGGAGGCTCGCCCGCAGGACCCGCCTCCTACGAGGGCTTCCACGAGCTCGTGCGCGCCTCGCGCACCTACCGCAGGTTCAGCGGCGAGCAGGTGGGCGAGGAGATCCTGCGCGAACTCGTGGACGCGGCCCGCCTCGCGCCCTCGGGCAACAACCTGCAGGTCCTGCGCCTCGCCGTTACCAACGACCCCGAGACGGTCGCGCTCCTTGCGCGCCACCACGGCTGGGCCGGGGCGCTCAAGGACTTCGAAGGCCCGGCCGAGGGCGAGCTTCCCGGCGCCTACATGGGGATCCTCTGTCCCGAGGCCTCGGCCGCCTCGCCCCTGCGCAACGTCGACGCGGGCATCATGGCGCAGACGCTCTGCCTTGCGGCCTGCGCGAAGGGGCTGGGCACCTGCATGATCAAGAGCTACGACAAGGAGGCCGCGGGCATCCTGGGCGTCCCCGACGGCTACCAGCTCGTCCTCCTCGTCGCCCTCGGCAGGCCCGCGGCCGACGAGCGGGTGGTCCTGGAGCCCGCGACGACCGAGCACGGCCTGCGCTACTGGCGCACCGCGCCCAACGTGCACCACGTGCCCAAGCTCGGGGTGGACGACCTGCTCGTCTAGGAGGTGCCGGCAGCGGGCGCCGCGCGGCGGCACCGTTGCGAGCAAGGGCGCCGGTCCCCCGACGGGACCGGCGCCCTTGTCGTGCGTCTGTCGTGCGGCCTAGGCGAGCGACTCGAGCCCGAGCAGGGCCGCGCCGATCGCGCCGCAGAGCTGGGAGTCCGGGTGGGTCGCCACGGGCGCCCCGAGCACCGCCTCCAGGGCCTTGACCACGCCCTCGTTGTTGGCGACGCCGCCGGTCATGAGGTAGGGCGGCTCCGCGCTCACGCGCTTGGCGAGGGTCGCCGTCTTCCTCGCCACGGACTTGTCGAGGCCGTGGATGATGTCGGGGGTGGGGGTGTCGTTGGCCACGAGGGAGACGACCTCGCTCTCCGCGAACACGGTGCACATGCTGGAGATCTTGACGTCGTGCTTCCACTCGAGCCCCTTGGCGCAGAAGTCCGCCAGCGGCATCTCGAGGGTGCGCGCCATCATCTCCAGGAAGCGCCCGGTGCCCGCCGCGCACTTGTCGTTCATCACGAAGTTGATGACGTCGCCCGCCTCGTCGAGGTGGATGACCTTGGAGTCCTGGCCGCCGATGTCGATGACCGTCTTGACCTCGGGCATGAGGTAGTGGGCACCGCGGGCGTGGCAGGTGATCTCCGTGATGGAGGCGTCCATGCCGGGTATTGCCTCGCGGCCGTAGCCCGTGGAGACCTCCAGCGCGAGGTCCTCCTCTCCTAGGTGCGCCCGTTCGAGCACCTCCTGCCTGGCACGGGCGGCGGCCTCGGTGGCCTTGGCGCCCGTGGGCAGGATGACCGTGGCCACGAGGTTCCTCTCGGCGTCCATCACGACGGCGTCGGTGGAGGTGGATCCGGAGTCGATCCCCAGCACGTAGCTGGCGCCGTCCTTGGCGCCCCCGCGCTCCCGGCGCTCGCCCGCCGCGCTCCTGGCGCGCGACACGCCGCGCAGGGTCTCGCCGAACGCGGCCAGGCGGGTCTTGAGCTGCCCGGCGCTCTGCGAGGTTCCGTCCGTCTCGATCTTGACCATGGGGGTCCCTCCGTCTTGGGTGGCCTCGGCGTACTCGAAGCCGTAGTAGTCGCAGAACTTCATCGTGTGATAGACGACGCCCAGCTCGCCCCTCTCGTCGCGCAGTGCCTTGCGCTGGGAGACGTCGTCCATGCGCATGCAGGGCATCTGGTCGAGAAGGGCCTCGGCGTACCAGTCCAGGAACGTGTCGAGCGTGCCGCCGGCGCGGCCCACGTCCACCTGGCCCGGCGCGGCGGGCGCCTCGCAGGCCTCGCAGTCGCCTGCGGCGGCCATGCGCGCGAGCTGCGGCGGCGGGGAGACGAGCAGCTGGCGGTTGGTGCAGGTCGCGTTCTCCACCGCGATGCCCACGTCGCGCGAGACGGTCCTGAGCAGCGCCGAGGTCGCGTGGGCTCCGAGCAGCGTGACGCGCTCGTCCGTGCGGGGCACGGGTGGCTTGCAGGCCGCGAGCGCCCGGCCGACGTCGAAGGTCTCGCCGGAGTAGGCCGCATAGGCCTCCGCGAGGCCGGCCAGGCGTGCCCGGAAGAGCCTGCGCTCGGCCTCGCCGCGCTTGTGCGGCAGGTCGAGGAGGTAGACGAAGTCGAGTTTGCCCTGTCGCCTGAGCACGTCGTAGCAGCGCTTGATCACGTCGCAGCAGGTCACGAGCACCACCTCGTGCACGTCCGGCGCGAGCAGGCGCTCGATGAGGCCCTTGCCGTAGCCGCACAGGTTGGGGTGGGCCAGCGCGTCGGCGTGGTCGAAGGAGGCCACGTCCGCCTCGGCCAGCCTTGCCTGGGAGCCGAAGCCCGCCAGGAGCTCGACCGGCGTGTACTTGCAGGCGTAGAAGACGGTGCGCGGCTCGGCGCCGGCCGTCGTGGTGGTGCTCGTCGTGGAAGTGCTAGGAGTCATCTCGCTCCTCCCTGCGCGTGCGCAGAAGCTCGAGGAAGGCCTCGAAGCGCGTGCGCATCTGTCCGTCCATGTTGTTCTGGCGCTCCCCGCCGTCGCCGTCGAGCACCAGGGTGGGGAAGCCCGCCTCCTCGAGCTCGGCGCGGATGATCTGGGAGGCGCCCGCCGTGTGCTTGCAGCCCCAGTGGCTGAAGACCACCACGCCGTCCGCCCCAGAGCGCCGGGCCAGCTCGCGCACGCGCGCCACGCGCCGCTCCGCCGGGCCGTTGTAGCAGTTGCGTACGATGCGCTCGGCCATCGCCTCGAAGGGCTCGTCCGGCCCGAACCAGGGCGCCTCGCCGCCCGGGCAGCACAGCTCCATGTCGGTGGCGATGACCTGCGCATCTGGGTTGCGGTCGAGGTGGGAGGTCAGCGGCGCCAGGAAGAAGGGGGCCGTGTGCACCCATACGAGGTCGAGTCCGCGCGAGGCGGGCGCCGCCTTGAGGTCGCAGCAGAGCTGCGTGGCCACGAGCTGCTCGGCCGTGGTGCCCAGGGCCAGCTGCGCGTTGACCGCGCCCATGAGGTGGCCCATGAGGTCGCCCGCGAGGTAGCGCCCGCGCCTGAGGTCGACCGACCGGTCGAGGAGGGCGAGCGTGCGCTGGGAGCGCGCCACGCAGGCCGAGAGCTCCGCCTCGTCGAGCCTGTGCCCGAAGCACTCCTCGGCGGCCCGCGCGAGCCCGCGGAACTGCTCGGCCACGTAGAGCGCCGAGTCGCGCGTGACCTCATAGGGGACGTCCACGTAGAAGTGGGGGACCCCCCAGAGGTCGGCGAGGGTCTTGAAGGTGAGGTTGTTGGCGTCGCAGGCGACCGAGCAGCTCGCGAGCATGCGCGGCGGCGGCAGCACGCCCGAGGTCGCCATCCCCATGAGGACCTTGTGGTAGGAGCAGTACGTCTCGGGGATGCCTGCCCCCTCGGCCGCCGTCACGAAGGGCACCTCGGCGTGGGCGCCCGCGCAGGTTCCGGCGAGGGCCTCGGCGCACACCGGGGAGGCCCCCAGTGCCTGGAAGACCTCGGTCGGCAGGAAGAGGCTGGTCACGGCCGTCGACTCGGGGTGGTCGAGCGCACCGGTGAGCCGGGTGAAGAAGAGCTCGGCCGCGTGCTGGGAGGAGAGCGGCGCGTCCTTGTCGGGGAGGTGCGAGACGCGCCACGCCGTGAAGTCGAACCCCGCCCTGAGCGCGTCGCGCGCGAGGGAGGGCCTCCGGGCGAGGGCGGCGCCCACGACGTCGCCGTAGAGGTCCAGCGGCTCCCTCCCCCGGGTGCCCCGGCTAGCGCGCCTGGCCATGGCCTGCCCCCTCGGCGGCGAGCTCGGCGCGCCGCGCTCGGAGCATCTCGAGGAAGGCGGTGAGCCTGGTGGACATCTGGCCCTCCATGTCGTTGGAGCGGTCGCAGCCGTCGCCGTCGAGCACGAGGGTCGGGAAGCCCGCCTCCTCCAGGGTGGAGGAGATGAGCTGGGCCGCGCCGGCCGTCTCCTTGCAGCCCCAGTGGCAGAAGACCACGGCGCCGTCGGCCGCCGTGGCGCGCGCGAGCTCGAGCAGCCGGGCGGCGCGCCGGTCGGCGGGGCCGTTGAAGCAGCAGCGCACGAGCCGCTCGGCCATGGACTCGAAGGGCTGGTCGGCCCCGAAGGCGCGCCCCTCGGGCAGGACCTGGTCGTAGAGCATGTCGGAGGCCACGATCTGCGCCTCCTGGCTCTGGTTGAGGAGGCGCTTGAGCGAGTCGAGGAAGAACGGCGGCGTGTGCGCCCACACCAGGTTGAGCCCCTGGTAGGAATCGGCATGCGCGAAGTCGTCCAGCTGCTGCTCGCTCATGGCGAGCGTATCGGGCGTGCCCAGCCACAGGTGCTCGGCCAGCGCCTCCTGCATCTCCAGGCCCATGTCGCTCGCGAGGTAGCGCCCGCGGCGAAGGGGGAGCGCCCGTTGGAGGTTGTCGAGCGTCCGGTTGGTCCTGTCCACGCAGGCCCTGAGGGCCTCCTCGTCGAGCCTCCTGCCGAAGACCTCCTCGGCCTGGTGGGTCATCTCGCGCAGCTGGTCGGCCACGTAGCGGATCGAGGCCTCGTCGGTCTCGTAGGGGACGTCCACGTAGAAGTGGGGGGTCCCCCAGTAGCGCGACAGCGCCTTGAAGGTGAGGTTGTTGGCGTCGCAGGCCACCGAGCAGCTCGCGAGCATGCGCGGCGACTCGAGCACGTTGGAGGCCGCCATGCCGAGAAGGACGCGGTGGTAGGAGCAGTACGTCGGCGGGATGCCGCAGGCCTCGGCCTCGGCGGCGAAGCCCGCCTCGGACTTGGCGGCCGCCACGAACCCGGCGAGCGCCTCGGCGCACACCGGGTTGGTGCCGAGGGCCAGGAAGGGCTCGCTCGGCAGCCAGATGCTCGTGACCACCGCGTCGCCGAAGTCGTCGAGGGCGCGCGTGACGCTCTCGAGCGCGATCCTGGACGCCGTCTGGCCGGAGGGGAGCTTCCTGCGGTTGGGCAGGTGCCTGGTGCCCCACCTCACCGCGTCGAAGCCCCGGTTGAGCACCCAGCGGACCGTGTCCGGGGCGTTGGTGGAGTACTCGCTGAGGAGGTTTCCGCCCCAGTCGAGGATCCCGCCGACCCAGGACTCTCCCGCCATCAGCGCTCGCCCCCGTCGTGGTCGTGGCAGCAGTCGCCATCGCAGCACCCGTCGCCGTGGCCGCAGCGGCAGCCGTCCTCGTGGGCGTCGTCGCCGAAGGGTCCGGCGGAGGGCACGGCCTCCATGAGGTCGTGCACGCAGAGGTCGGCCTTGGAGGCCTCGATCTTCTCGCGTGAGCCGAAGACGCAGACGGCGCCGGACTCCGCGACGTCCGCGAGGGAGGGCGCGAGGGCGCGGACGGCGTCCGGCGTGGCGTGCAGGACCTGGTCGCGCATCTCGATGCGCCAGCCGTCGGGCCTGTGGCAGAAGAGGTCGGCGTCCTGCCTGCGGGCGAGCTGGCGCGGCTTCAGCGGCGCGTCGATGGCGGCGACGACGGAGATGACGTAGCCCTCGAGCTCGGCCTCGCTCGGTTGCCAGGCGGCGAGCCAGTCGGCCGCCCGGGCGTAGCGCTCGAGCGTCGCGTCGACCGAGGGGTCGCGGTAGGACCAGAACTCGCGCAGGCCCGCCTGCGTGCGCCTGAAGCCCACGCCGTAGGCGCCGCCCTTCACGCGGACCTCGTTCCAGAGGTAGTCGAAGGAGAGGGCGCGCGCCGCCACCTGCCAGGTGCCCCAGCCGCCGGCGTCGCTCGCCCGGCGCGGGGCGCCCAGCGCGACGAAGGCGACGTTGGAGGGGGTGACGAAGGCCTCGTTGGCGGGCTTGGGGGCGGGGACCTCGAGGTAGTGGCCGCGCGGCGCATCCGAGAGGCCGAGCGAGCCGGCCGCCTCCCAGAAGCGGGCGCGGTCGGCGGCCGGGCCCACGAAGCTCACGGTCAGGTTGCCCCTGGAGAAGACGCGGCGCGCCACGTCCAGGAGGCGGTCCGCCAGGTAGCCCCCGAGCTCGTCGAAGTTGGCGAGGAGCCGCTTCAGGAAGAGGTAGTAGTCCACGCCGCCGACCTTCTCGACGAAGGCGGCGGAGGGGGAGAAGTAGGAGTCGAGGCGCGAGAGCGCCACCGCGTGGCCGGCGTTGGTGAAGGTCTGCTCCATGGCGACGCGGCGCTGCTGCAGGATGTCGCGGATGCGGTCGAGGGAGCCGGCGTAGTCCGTCTCGGACCAGGTCTCGGCGGGCAGCTTCGCGAGCCAGCCCACGTTCTCCGAGAGGGCGCTCGCCGCCACGACGAAGTGGGCGGAGAACCTCGTGGGGTCCGCGTGGTCGTCGTAGGCCTCGACGAAGTAGGCGAGGTCGCCCAGGCGGCGCTCCGAGAGGGTGTCGAACTCGGCGGCGGTGTGCTCGGCGGTGTCCAGCTTGCCGAGGACGTCGGCGAGGACGGCCGCGTAGGGCAGCTCCTCGAAGCCGATGCCGTCGAGGTCGAAGTAGTGGTAGACGTAGTCGATCCCGCGGGTGTCGAGCTCGTGGGCGATGCAGGGGGCGGGGGCCTCCACGATGGGGCAGGCCGGCCGCTCGCGCGCGGGGCCGATGTCTGCGAGCGAGAGCTGCGGCAGGGTCGCGAGGGCCTCCGGCGAGTCCGGCGCCTCCTGCTCCTCGCGCAGGGCCGAGACCTCCTCCGCGATCCGTGCGAGCTCGGCGTCGGAGAGCGACTCCCTCCTGCGGGCGAGCTCGGCCGCCTCCTCGTCGTCGGCACCGCCCTCGCAGGGCACGAGCTCCACCTGGGCCGAGTGCGCGCTCCGGCAGACGACCTCGTCGAGCAGCCGCTCGAAGGCGCCCTCGGCCACGCCCTCCTTGAGGTGGGCGATCGCGTCCTCGTAGCGCAGGTAGTCCACGGGGCGTGCGTCGTCGTAGAGCCAGCTCGCCATCACCCGGATCGAGTGGACGACGCCGTCGGGGCAGTCGCCCGTGTCGCCCTCGCGCAGGTTGAACTCCGCCTGGGCGAGCGAGGCCTCGAGGCGCTCGCGGCCGATCCCCTCGCGCGCCAGCCTGGCGCAGGTGGCCTCCACGAGCTCGCGGAACTTCTCCGCCACGTGGGGCCTGGCGCCCTTGAGCGCGAGGACGACGCGCGGCTGGAGCTCGCCGGTGACGAGGACGGCCTCCAGGTCGTCGCCCAGGCCGGCGTCGAGCACGGCGCGCTTGAGCGGGGCCTCGTTGGAGCCGGCGAGGGCGTCCACCAGGACGTCGGCCGCGAGGACCCGCTCGCGGTCGGCCGCCGTGCCCACGACGTAGGCGAGGGCGACCTGCGCGTTCTCCGGCGCGGTCGCCATCTCCACGGTGCGGGGCGCGGCCACGACGGGCGGCTGCAGCGGCAGCGGGTTGGGGGCGCCCGCCCCGCGGCGGCAGGCGCCGTCGAAGCGCTCGCCGATGAAGGCGAGCTCGCGCTCGATGTCGAGGTCTCCATAGAGGACCGTGTAGCTGTTGGCGAGGTCGTAGTGGCGCGCGTGGTTGTCGAGGAAGGCCTCGTAGGTCAGGGTCGGGATCTCGCGCGGGTCCCCGCCCGACTCGAAGCGGTAGGGGCTCTCGGGGAAGAGGGCGGCGTCCAGGCCGTTCTCCACCACGGCGTCCGGGTCCGAGAGGGCGCCCTTCATCTCGTTCAGCACGACGCCGTTGAGCGCGAGGCGCGCGTCCGCGTCCGCGGGCGCGGCGGGCCTGCCGTCCTCGCCGACGAGCTCCAGGTGCCAGCCCTCCTGCTCGAAGATCCGCCGGCGCCTGTAGATCGCCGGGTGCAGCACCGCGTCGAGGTAGACGTCCATGAGGTTCTCGAGGTCGGCCACGTTGGTGGAGGCCACGGGGTACATGGTCTTGTCCGAGAAGGTCAGCGCGTTGAGGAAGGTCTGCATGCTCGTCTTGAGCAGGTTGACGAAGGGCTCCTTCACCGGGAAGCGGTCCGAGCCGCACAGGACCGAGTGCTCCAGGATGTGGAAGGTGCCCGTGGAGTCGGCCGGCGGCGTCTTGAAGGCGATCGAGAAGGACCTGTCGTCGTCGGCGCAGGCGAGCCAGAGCAGGCGGGCGCCCGTGGCGTCGTGGCGCATGACGTAGGCGTAGCCGGAGATCTCCCGCAGGGGGATCTGGTCGGTGACGGTGAAGCCGGCGTGGCGGCTGCCCCTGGCGAGCGTCTCCAGGGGCTGGGTGTAGTCGATGGGCATGAGGCGGACCTCCTCGGACGGCGCCGCGCGGGCGCCTGGGTTTTTGGTGCCACATTCTAGCATGGGCATCCGAGGGGGCCTGGGGCCTGGGGAGCGAGCCCCGAGAAAGCACAAGCCCCGGGGCTGCCCTCGACGGGCGCCCCGGGGCCTTCCCGGAACTCGTCTCGCGACGTGTGCGTGGCGCGCGGCCGGGCGTGCGGCGCGCCGCAGGTCCCTAGATCCGGCTCATCTCCGCGAGGACGCTCGCGTACCACTCGCCTGCGGTGGGCGGGCAGTACTTGCGGGCGACCGCCATGGACATGGTCGAGCCGTAGCCGGAGGCGAAGCCGGAGACGTGGGCGTAGATGGCCTCCTCCCAGCTCGACCAGCTGCTCGATCCCCAGCCCCAGGCGTTGTGCGGGCGGAAGCAGACGGCGCCCTTGGAGCTCTCGACAGCCGAGATGGCCGGCGAGATGCGCGGGTCCACGCCGTAGCGGGCGGCCGCGGCCGCGAAGGTCGCGCCCTGGCCCGCGAGCGGGGAGCCGGCCAGGTAGGCGTCGATGCGCGCGGCCCAGCCGTCCTGCTCGGAGGTGGTGGTGTTCTCGGAGACGGCCGCGTTGTCCGCGCTCGGGGCGGAGGGCACCTCGACGGCGGCGGTGTTGCCGGAGCTCGTGGTGAAGGTCGCCTGGGAGGGGGCGGCGTCGGAGGAGGACGTGCCGTCCGGGCTCACCTCTGCGGCGCCGGCCGCCGCGTCCACGGCCTGCTGCGCCTCGGCGATGGCGGCCTGGCGCTCGGCCTCCTCCTGGCGGGCGAGCTCGTCGGCCTGCGCCTGGACGCTGGCCTGGGCGGTGCGCACGGAGGAGAGGGCCTGCTCGGCCGTCTGCTGCCGCTGGAGCGCCTCGTCCCTCTGGCTCGTGAGCTCGGCGCGCTTCTGCGCGAGCTCGTCGGAGAGGGTGGCCAGCTCGGTCACCTGCTCGGTGCTGCGCTGGTGGATGGCGTCGATGTAGGTGACGGTGGAGATGAAGTCGTTGAAGTCCTCGGAGGAGAGGATGAGCTCGATCAGCCCCGGGGTGCCCTGCTGGAACTTGTAGAGCGTGCGGATGGACTCCGCAGCCCTGGCGCGCTTCTCGGGGAGTTCCGCCTCGAGGGCGGCGACGTCCTCCTCGTTCTGGTCGATCGAGGACTGGATGCCCTCCACCTCGGCCTGCGCGGACGCGTAGTCCTGCGTGGCCTGCTGCAGCTGCTGGTTGAGGCTCGCCGCCTCGCTCGCGAGCTCGTCGGCCGTCGCGGCCTGGGCGACTGCCGGCGCGAGGGCGAAGCCGGTGAGGGCGAGCGTCGAGCATGCGATCGTCGCGGCGCGTCCGATCGCGCCGCGCGCGCGGCGGCCCTCCCCCTGGGTCTTGCGGTCTCTCATGGGCATACCTCCGGGTCTCGTCCGTCTTGACCCCTGCGAGCGGCATGCGAGCAAGCGGGGGCGCCGCCGGTGCCTACGCCGACAGCGCCCCCATCATACAATATGTAGTGGACAGCCAGAAAAACACCACGTCGGGACCGCCGGGCCGGGCGCCGCCGCCGGGCCGGGCGCCGCCGCCGGGCCGGGCGCCGCCGCCGGGCCGGGGCTACTTGATGACGAGCGTGTCGCAGCGGGCGCTGCGGACGAGGAAGGTGGAGATGGAGCCGAGCAGCGCGTACTTGATCGAGGAGAGCCCGCGCGCGCCGCAGATGATGAGGTCGGGCTCGATCTCGTCGATCATCTCGTCCTTCAGGGTCTCGCGGATGCGGCCGAACTTCACCAGGACCTCGACGCCCCTGATGGAGGGGATCTGCCGCGCCCGCTCGACCTCCTCCGCGATGCTCGCGCGGAAGCTCTGCTCCTGCTCCTTGACGAGCTCCGCGGGGAACGACCCCGTGGTCTCCAGGGCCGACGAGTCGATCACGTGCCCGATGTAGAGCTCCGAGCCGTTGTTTGCCGCCGTGACGATGGCGCGCTCAAGCACCTTGCCCTGCTGCTCGGAGCCGTCGAGGGAGACGAAGACCTTGTCGTAGCCGAGCTCGCTCAGGCTGGGGCATACCCTTGTTTCGTCCGCCATGTGCTACCTGCCTCTCGATCGGACCTGCCGTACGCCTCGAGTCTAGCAACCGCGCCCGTACGCGCGCGCCCGCTCGTGGGCGCGCGGTGCCGGTGGGCGGGCGTGCGGGGCGCCCGGGCGAAGGCAGGGAGAAGGACGCGCGCCCCGGGTCCCGCCGGGCGCGCGCCGGCATTGTCCCCTTTTTATGTTGATGGGGCCCGGGCGCCCCGAGGGGTGGATTATGTACAGGCACATCCGCGCCGGCGCGCCGGGAGCGCGTCCTGCAACGTTCTAGGAGGGGCTCATGAATCTGGTGGAACTCTTGAAGGCGGCCTTGTTCGGCCTGGTGGAGGGCATAACCGAGTGGCTGCCGGTCTCGTCCACGGGGCACATGCTCCTTCTCGGGCAGTTCGTGAAGCTCGACGTCACCGAGCAGTTCTGGAACATGTTCCTCGTCGTGATCCAGCTCGGCGCCATCCTCGCGGTCCTCGTGCTGTTCTTCCACGAGCTCAATCCCTTCTCGCGCGCCAAGACGCCCGAGGAGCGCCGCGGCACCTGGACGCTGTGGGGCAAGATAGTCCTGGCGTGCGTGCCGGCCGCCGTGGTGGGGCTGCCGCTGGACGACTGGATGACCGAGCACCTCGAGGGCCCCTTCGTCGTGGCTGCCGCCCTCGTCGCCTACGGCGTCGCCTTCATCGTGATCGAGCGCGTCCGCGCCGGCAGGGCCCGCGCGCTGACCTCCTCGGGCGGCGCCCACTTCGCCCTGCCCGAGGTCGCGGAGGGCGCCTCCGCCACCGTGCTCGCCGACGAGGAGGCCCCCGTCCAGGACATCTCGGAGCTCGGCTGGGGCAGGGCGCTCGGAATCGGCCTCTTCCAGGTCCTCTCGCTGGTGCCCGGCACCTCGCGCTCCGGCTCGACCATCATCGGCGGCCTCCTGCTCGGCTGCTCGCGCACCGTGGCGTCCGAGTTCACCTTCTACCTGGCCATCCCCGTGATGTTCGGTGCGAGCGCGCTCAAGCTCGTCAAGTACCTCCTCGCGGGCGGCGTCCCCACCGCGACGGAGGGCATGACCCTGCTCGTGGGCTGCGTCGTGGCCTTCCTCGTCTCGATCGCCGCCATCAGGTTCCTGATGGGCTTCGTGCGCAAGCACAGCTTCGAGTCCTTCGGCTGGTACCGCATCGTGCTCGGCGCCCTGGTCGTCGCCTACTTCGCCCTGCTGGCCTAGGGCGGGGTGCCTGCCGCGCTTTTGCATAGACGCCCCCGCGTTTGCCCGCATCCGTCCGCGGCGCTACTATAGGATGGTTCGAGCAACCTCGTGAGCTGCGCCTTTGGGCTCCGTGTATGCAAAGGATGGTGGAACATGCCAGGAGGGGGAGAAGGTCTCGGGACCGTCGCGGAGAGGCGCCTCAAGCTTCCCTCCGGCATCGACCTCGTCGGCAGGCACGACGAGCGCCCCCGGCTGTGCCACGCGCTCGCCTTCGCCGCCCTCGTGCTCGCCGTCCTCCTGTGGGGCATCGCCCGCCTCGCCTCGGGCAGCGTCGCCGACGGCGCCTTCTTCCTGGTCGTGGCAATCGCCCTGGTCGTCGTGACCGTGGCGACGGCCTCGGTCCTCGTGGGCTACCTCCTCCGCCCGCATCGGGCGCCCCAGCTCACGCCCGCGGAGCGCCACGCGCTCAGGGCCGACCCCGAGGGTGCCCTCGCCCAGCAGGCGCAGCGGGTCCGCCGCCTCGGCGCGCCCCTCGGCCGCCCGGCCGCCGACCAGCCCTTCGCCGAGCGGTCGCACCGCGGCGACGCCGAGACCCTCTCGCTGATCGAGACCAACCGCGTCGCGGAGGCGCACCTGACGGAGGAGTGGCTCGACGCGATCGTCGCCCCGCGCGAGGTCACCCTCACGGCGGAGGACGGCTGCGAGCTGGCCGCCCACGTCTTCGAGTGCGCCCTCGACAGCTCCCGGTGGGCGGTGCTCGTCCACGGCTACGGCGGCGGCTGGACCGACGTGATGCTCTACGCGCGCCATTACGCCGCGCTCGGCTTCAACCTCCTCGTCCCCGACCTGCGCGCCCACGGCGCGAGCGGCGGCAGGAGGCCAGGCCTCGGCTGGCTCGACCGCACCGACCTCGTGGAGTGGTGCCGCTGGATCGTGCGCAACGAGGACGAGGGCGCCCGGATCGTGCTGCACGGCCAGGGCGCTGGAGGGGCGGCGGCCTGCATCGCCGCGGGCGAGAAGACCCTGCCGTCCGGCGTCGTCGCCTGCGTGTGCGACTCGGCTTACTCCGACGCCTGGAACGGCCTGGCGCGCCTGCTTCGCGCCAAGGGCGCGCCGGTCCACCCGACCCTGGACGCGATTCGTGCGGTCTACCTGCTCATGCCCGGCGGCTTCGACCTGGCCCTGGCCTCTGCCGCCGACGCCGCCGCGCACGCGCAGGTGCCCCTGCTGCTCTTCCAGGGCGAGCGCGACGCCATCGTGCCGCCCTACATGGCCAAGAAGATCTACGACGCGGCGAGCGGCGCCGCGGCGGGCGACAACAGGCGCCTCAGGATGTTTAGGGGCGCGGGGCACCTCGAGTCCGCGCTCGTCGACCCTGCGACCTACTACCACGAGCTGCGCGACTTCCTGAAGCCGCTCGTGTAGGCGCGCCCCGCGCGAGCCGCCCAGGCCCCCGCGCTCCCGTGCCCCGCGCGAGCCGCCCAGGCCCCCGCGCTCCCGCGCCCCGCGCGCGGCCCGGCCCCCCGCGGCCGCGTGGTGGCCGTGTGCAGACCCCCTCGAAGGACATCTGCGCCCCGCGCGGCGGCTACACTCAGACTCTGTAACCCGGGCTGGCAGCTGGCTGCGCGCCGCCGCCGGCCCTTCGACGCTCGAGGCAACGGGGGGACCATGACGCAGGACGCACGGACGGCAGGCCAGGCAGGCGCGAGCGTGGACATAGACGGGCTCAACCCCGCGCAGCGCGAGGCCGTCCTCTGCACGAGGGGGCCGCTGCTGGTGCTCGCCGGCGCGGGCTCGGGCAAGACGCGCGTCCTGACCTACCGCATCGCCCACATGATCCAGGACGAGGGCGTCCGCCCCTGGCAGGTCCTCGCGATCACCTTCACCAACAAGGCCGCCGCGGAGATGCGCGAGAGGCTCGGCGCCCTCGTCGCCAACACGCGCGGCATGTGGATCTGCACCTTCCACGCCATGTGCGTGCGTATGCTGCGCGAGGACGCGGACCGCATCGGCTACAAGCCCAACTTCACGATCTACGACGACGACGACTCCAAGCGCCTGGTCCGCCAGATCATGCAGGACCTGGACATAGACCAGAAGAAGTTCCCGATAAACGCCGTCCGCTCGAGGATCTCTGCGGCCAAGAACGCGCTCGTCTACCCCGACGAGATGGAGGGCTCGGCCGAGGCCCCGCTCGACACCGCCTCAGCCCGCGTCTACCACGAGCTCTCGCGCCGCCTCGAGCGCGCCAACGCCATGGACTTCGACGACCTTCTCGTCAAGGCCTTCGAGCTCTTGTCCAAGTGCCCGGACGTGCTGGAGTCCTACCAGGACAGGTTCCTGCAGATCAGCGTGGACGAGTACCAGGACACCAACGGCGTGCAGTACGCGATCACCAACCTGCTTGCGCGCAAGTACCAGAACCTCATGGTCGTGGGCGACGACGACCAGTCGATCTACTCCTGGCGCGGCGCGGACATCAAGAACATCCTCTCCTTCCAGAAGGACTACCCCCAGGCGCACGTGGTCAAGCTGGAGGAGAACTACCGCTCGTACGGCCACATCCTGAACGCGGCCAACGCCGTGGTGGCGCACAACTCGCGTCGCACCCCCAAGCGCCTGTACACCTCACGCGGGGAGGGCGACAAGGTCCGCGTCTTCCAGGCGTCCGACGAGCGCGACGAGGGCCGCTGGATCGGCGCGGAGATCGAGAAGCTCCACGACCGTGGCAGGAGCTACGACGACATGGCGGTCTTCTACCGCACCAACGCGCAGTCGCGCATCCTCGAGGACATGTTCCTGCGCGCCGGTGTGCCCTACAAGCTCGTGGGCGGCACGCGCTTCTACGACCGCGCGGAGATCCGCGACGTGATGGCCTACCTCAAGCTCGTCGTCAACCCCGACGACGACGTCTCGGCGCAGCGCGTGATCAACACGCCGAGGCGCGGCGTGGGCACGACGAGCGTCAACAAGATCGCGGCGTACGCGGCGAGCCACAACCTCTCGTTCTTCTCGGCCGCCGAGGCCTGCACCATGGAGTCCGGGCTGCTCAGCGCCAAGGTCAGGGGTGCCGTGGCGCAGTGGACCAACGCGATCGAGCGCGCGCGCCACGTGGACGGGGAGCTGGCCGACGTGGTGCGCACCATCGTCGAGGAGGCCGGCCTCGTCCGCGCGCTCGAGGCGGAGCACACCGACGAGGCGGACGGCCGCATCGAGAACATCCAGGAGTTCTACGGCGTCGCGGCGGACTTCGACGAGTCCCACGACGACGTGCAGGAGACGCTCGAGAGCCTGCGCCAGCTGCGCGAGGCCGGGGCGCTCGACGCGGCGCCGGGCGCCGCTGCCGTCGGCGCTGCGGGCGCAGGCGCGGACGCCTCGGGCTTCTCCGCCGCCGGCGCCGCCCTGGCTGCAGACCCCGCGGCGAGCCTGAGGCCGCCCGTCGCCGCCGAGAAGCTGCCCGCCTTCATGGAATGGCTGGCCCTGCGCTCGGACCTCGACACGATGGGCGGCGACAGCCACGCGATCACGATGATGACCATCCACGCCGCCAAGGGCCTGGAGTTCCCCGTGGTGTTCGTGGCCGGCATGGAGGAGGGCATCTTCCCGCACGCGGCCGGCGAGACGGAGCCCGGGCGCATCGAGGAGGAGCGGCGCCTGGCCTATGTCGCCATCACCCGCGCCGAGGAGCGCCTCTACCTCACGTATGCGGCCACGCGCCGCATGTACGGCTCGGTGCAGGCCTACCCGCGCAGCCGCTTCGTGAACGAGATTCCCGAGCAGGACGTCGAGGCCATCGGCGTGGGCTCCTCGGGCTTCTCGGGCGTGGGCTGGGAGAAGCGCGGCGACCGCAGGGGGACCTTCGGCTCCGGCAGGGGCTCGGAGGTCTACGGCGGCCACGTCTTCGGCTCGCGCACGCGCTCCACGGGCGGCGCGCCCGCCTCGCAGCACCAGCAGCCGCAGCCGCGGCGCGAGGCGCCCAAGCCGCAGGAGGCGCTGCGCGCGGGCGACCACGTCTCGCACAAGACCTTCGGGCCGGGCGTGGTGCTGTCCGTCTCCGGCGACGTGATCGAGGTGCAGTTCAGCCGGACGGGCAAGCGCAAGAAGCTCATGCGCGGGTTCGCGCCGATCGTGAAGGTCGAGGGGTAGGCAGGCATGCTGGGAGAGCTTTCCGAGGTCACCGTCCTGGGCATGAGCGGCACCGACCTTCTCGGCCGGGTGCTCTACCTCGCGGTGGTCGTCGCGATCGCGGCCGTGGTGGAGCGCCTCGTCGCGCGGGTCTCCCGCCGGCTGCTCGACGCCTCGAGCGTGCCTTCGGCCTCGATCTTCGTGAACATCCTGCGCGGGATGGTGTGGGTGTTCGCGCTGGTCACGGTCCTGAAGCCGGTCTTCGGGATCGACCCGACGAGCCTGGTCGCCGCCTTGGGGATCACCTCCGTGGTCATCTCCTTCGGCCTGCAGGACACGGTCTCCAACATCTTCTCGGGGCTGGGGCTCATGGTCGGGCGGGTGGTCGCGCCGGGCGACTGCGTCGAGGTCTCCGGCTTCCGCGGCATGGTGCGCGACGTCAACTGGCGCCATACCACGGTGGAGGACCGCTTCGGCAACGTGCAGATAATCCCCAACTCGGTGCTCAACAAGACGTCGTTCAAGCGCTTCAGCGACGCGCAGCGCGGGTCGTGCGGCCTCGCGTTCGACGTCGCGCCCGGCTGGGACCTCTCCGAGGTCGCGCGCGAGGCGTCCGCCGCCGTCAGGGAGGCGACGGCGCCGCTGCTGAGGCCCGGCACGGAACCGTCGGTGAGCTACGCCTCCATCGACGCCTGGGGCGCGCACGGCACGGTGTGGCTCAACGTCCGCGACGACGTGACCTTCTCGTCCGCGCTGGACGCGGCCGCACGCGCGCTCGGCGGCAGGGAGTGGCTCGCCTGCGCCGTGCGCCCGCTGGCCGAGCCGCGCCACGACGTCGCAGAGGGCGTGCGCGGCTGAGGCGCGGCTGAGGCGGCACCGCCAGCGGCGACGGGGGCGTCGCTGGTCCGGCACCGCTGGCGTCGCTGGCCCGGCGCCGGCATCATCACAGACCACTAGAAACGAGGAACCATGGAGAAGATCGCAAGCTTCACCGTCAACCATCTGCTGCTCGAGCCCGGCGTCTACCTCTCGAGGAAGGATCGCGACCCCGAGAGCGGCTGCGTGGTCTCGACCTTCGACGTGCGCCTGACGGCGCCCAACCGCGAGCCGGTCATGGACACCGACGCGGTCCACGCGGTCGAGCACCTGGGCGCCACCTTCCTTCGCAATGACCCCGAGCTGGCGCCGCGCACCATCTACTTTGGGCCGATGGGCTGCCGCACGGGCTTCTACCTGGTGCTCTTCGGCGACCTGACAAGCGCGGACGCGGTTGGACCCGTCACGAGGATGTTCGAGTTCGTGCGCGACTTCGAGGGCGAGATCCCCGGCGCCGCCCCGCGTGACTGTGGCAACTGGCACGACGCGAGCCTCCCCATGGCGCAGTGGTGGGCGCGTCGCTTCCTGGAGGGGACCCTCTACGGGATCGACGAGGCGCACCTCAACTACCCGGAGGCGTAAGCGCGCCGCGAGGCGGCCAGAAGGGACGTATAGCATGAAGGTCGGAATCATCGGCGCGATGGAAGTCGAGGTCAGGCATCTTATTGCCGAGCTCGGCGCGACGGCGG
Source organism: Olsenella absiana (assembly GCF_036408855.1). Classification (NCBI taxonomy): domain Bacteria; kingdom Bacillati; phylum Actinomycetota; class Coriobacteriia; order Coriobacteriales; family Atopobiaceae; genus Olsenella; species Olsenella absiana. Next base: position 38,662 of record NZ_JAZGJQ010000004.1, on the reverse strand, counting down.
GCGAGCCAGTGAGCACGGCTGGCATGGAGTTCTTCGAGGGCCGGCTGGGCGGCGTGGACGTGGTCGTCGTGCGCTCCGGCGTGGGCAAGGTCGACGCGGCCGTGTGCGCAGAGGTCCTTATCGGCCGCTTCGGCGTGACGCACGTGATCAACACGGGCGTGGCGGGCAGCCTCAACAACGGGCTCGACATCTGCGACGTCCTCGTCTCCACCGACGCCGTCCACCACGACGTGGACGCCACGAACTTCGGGTACGAGCCCGGCGAGGTCCCGGGACTGGGGCGGGTCGCCTTCCCGGCCGACCCCGGGCTGCGCCGCGCGGCCGTCGAAGCGGTCCGTGCGGTCGCCCCCGAGACGGGGGTGCTCGAGGGGCGCGTGGCGTCGGGCGACCAGTTCGTGCGGGACGACGCGGTGAAGGCGCGGATCCGCGCGACCTTCTCGGCAGACTGCTGCGAGATGGAGGGGGCCAGCATCGCCCAGGCCTGCTGGCTCAACGACGTGCCGTTCGTGATCGTGCGCGCCATCTCCGACAAGGCTGACGGGTCGGACGCCATGGACTACCCGGCCTTCGAGCGCCGTGCCGCCGACCTGTGCGCACGCATCGTGGACCACATGGTGGCCTCGCTCGCCGTGGGGGAGTAGGGCGGCGCGGGGCTGCGGCTGCAATACCCTGAGGCGCCTGCTGCAGAAGTCCGGGCCTGCAGAGGGGCGCGGTCGCATGCGGACCGTGTCTCCCGCAGGATCCTCGAGCGACCCGTGCATTATCGAGAGTTATGGACGGGTCCCGACCTCCGCCGGCTTGCCTGGGGGGAGGTTCGGGTGCGTTCGCGGGGATGGCCAAGTCCCCATTCTCCTCGGTTGCCCAGGAAAGACGTGCGTGGTGCCGTTGGAGCGAGGGCGCCCGGGCATCGTCTCCACGGCCAGGTCGTCCACAACTCGGAAAACTGCACGTCTGAGGTGCGGGAGTTGCGCCGGCGGCCCGCCGCGTCCCCCATGCCGTCGCTCGGGGGTGCGACGGGCTCGCAAAAGGGGAGAGGCCCCTTGGTGGGGCCTCTCGACGTGCGGATATGCGGGCGTCCTGGATCATTCGGCGCTGGGCGCCCATTCGGCGCCGGGCGCCGCCGGACCGGCTAGGCGTAGTTAAGCGCGGTCTCGAGCGAGACCTCCATCATGTCGGTGAAGCTCTTCTCACGCTCGTCCGCGGAGAGGGCCTCGCCGGTGAAGAAGGTGTCGGAGACGGAGAGGATGGAGACGGCCTTCTTGTGGCTGGTCTGGGCCTCGATGTAGAGGCCGGCGGTCTCCATCTCGACGCAGAGCAGGCCGAGCTCCTTGTAACGCACGGGCGCATCCTCGCGCGGGTTGTAGAAGACGTCGGAGGAGACGACCTGGCCGACGTGGTAGCCGACGCCGAGGCGCTCGCAGCTCCTGACCGCGTCGATCAGCATGTCCCAGCTCGCGGTGGGCGCGAGCTTGACGGGGGAGTCGTAGAGGCTCGCGATGGCGGAGTTGGTCGCGGCGCTCTGGGCGATCACGATCTCGCCGGTGTGGATGTCCTCGGGCAGGGAGCCGGTGGTGCCCACGCGGATGATCGCGTCGACGCCGACCTGGGTGTAGAGCTCGTGGGCGTACAGGCACATGCTGGGGATGCCCATCCCGGAGCCCATGACGGAGATGCGCTTGCCCTTGTAGGTCCCCGTGTAGCCGAGCATGTTGCGCACGTCGTTGAAGAGGATGGGGTCCTCGAGGTACTTCTCTGCGATGAACTTGGCGCGCAGGGGGTCACCGGGCATGAGGACGACCTTTGCGACGTCCTCCTTGTTGCAGCGGATGCAGGCGGATCCGGTCTCGAACATGGTGCTTCCTTTCTCGCATGACTACTCGCTGGGCCGCCTTCGGGGTGCGGTTTGGTTGCGGTGCCAGCGCCGCGCTGGCGCTACTCCTCGAAGAGGGCGGCGAGGCTCTCGGTGTAGGGCGCACGGCAGATGCCCTTCTCCGTGACTATGGCGCTCACGAGCTCGTGGTCGGTCACGTCGAAGGAGGGGTTGTAGCACTTGACCTCGGGCAGCGCCTTGGGCTCTGCGTACCACATGGTCTTGATCTCGTCGGGGTCGCGCAGCTCGATGGTGATGTCGTCGCCCGTGGCGCAGGCGCGGTCGATCGTGGAGGTGGGGCCGAGCACGTAGAAGGGGATGCCGTAGTGCTTGGCGAGGATGGCGACGCCGGACGTGCCGATCTTGTTCGCGACGTCGCCGTTCATCGCGACGCGGTCGCAGCCCACCATGCAGGCCTGCACCCAGCCGTTGCGCATGACGATGGAGGCCATGTTGTCGCAGATGAGCGTCACGTCGACGCCGGCGCGCGAGAGCTCGTAGCTCGTGAGGCGCGCGCCCTGCAGCAGCGGCCTGGTCTCGTCGGCGAAGACGTGGATCTCCTTGCCGTGGTCGTGCGCAAAGAACAGCGGACCCTGGCCGGTGCCGTAGCCGAGGCAGGCGAGGGGACCGGCGTTGCAGTGGGTGAGAACGCCGTCGCCGTCGTGCAGGAGGCTCGCGCCGAGCTCGCTGATGGCTGCGCTCATGCGCACGTCCTCCTCGTGGATGGCGCGGCACTCGCGCCCGAGGGCGGCGAGGACGTCGGCCACGGGCTCGCTGGCGTGCGCCTCGGCGCAGGCCTCCATGCGGTCGAGTGCCCAGGAGAGGTTCACGGCCGTCGGACGGGAGCCGTTGAGGTACTCCTTGTGCGCCCGGAGCGGCTCGCGCACGTCCGCCCAGCTCTTGGCGCCCGCGCTGTCCTGCCGGGCGCACACGTAGTAGCAGTAGCCCGCGCACACGCCGATCGCCGGCGCGCCGCGCACCTTGAGGTGCAGGATCGCGTCGTACATCTGCTCGGGCGTCTCCAGGCGGATGTGCTCGAGCGAGTTGGGGAGCTTCGTCTGGTCGATGATGACCACGGCCCCCTCGTCCTTTGCGAGCTCGACCGCGTCGATGCCCACGACGCCCTTGCTTCCCTCTTGCTCCACGCTCTTCTCCTCTCTCGCCGGGACCTCCCGGCGCTCTTGCTGGCAACTGGCCCCGGGTTGGCGCCGCGCCGTCGCGGGCCTGGCGCCGCGCCGTCGCGGGCCTGGCGCCGCGCTGCCGCGGGCCTGGCGCCGCGCTGCCGCGGGCCTGGCGCCCAGCCTACCCCTTCCTGGCCGCGCGCTCGCGGTAGAACGCGCGGAGCCCCTCGAGGTGGGCGACCTGCCCGTCGGTGAGCTCCACCCCGCCGCCGAGGTCGTGGACGGCCTTGTAGATCTTCGCCGAGTGCTCGATCGTCTCCATGAGGTCGAAGGCGGCCCAGACGTCTTTGCCCCAGGCGAGCGCGCCGTGGTTGGCGAGGAGCAGCCCGTTGTAGTCCGCGAGGTAGGGCCGGATGCTCAGCGGCACCTCGTCGGTGGAGAGCATCGCGAACGGAGCGACCGGGATCTTGCCGAAGTTGAGCACGAGCTCGGGGAGGTAGGCCTCGTCGAGGTCCTTCCTGAGGATCGCGAAGGCAGTCGCGAAGACGGGGTGGGCGTGCACCACGGCGCGCACATCCGGGCGGGCGCGGTAGACCTCGAGGTGCATCTTGATCTCCGAGGAGGGGAAGCGTCCGGACTCGTCGCAGGTCAGGGGCCGTCCCGAGAGGTCGCAGCGCACGAGCATCCGCGGCTCCATGCGCCCCTTGCTCACGCCGGAGGGGGTGATAAGGACCTCGTCCTCCCCGCATCTCACGCTGATGTTGCCGTCGTTGGAGGCCACGTAGCCGCGCTCGTAAAGGAGCCTCCCCACGGCGCAGACGTCCTCCCTGGCCTCGGTGACGTCGGGCCATGCGACCCCCGGCGCCGCGCCCGTGCGCCCCGCGGCCTGCGGCGTCGCGCCCTCGGGCTGTGCGCTTGCTGCCATGGTGCCTCCCCGCTCTCGTGCCCCGCCGCGCGTACGAGCCGACATTTTTGGTCGATTTGTGGGCGGGGGTAGTTATGGGACAGGAGAGAGTCTACTATCTTGACGACGGACCGGGCGGCACGCTGCGCCATCCGGGCCTCTTGCCGGCTGCGTCCGCTCGCGGCCGTGGCGCAAGGACGGGCGGCGCCCCAGGCGGGGCCCGCGTCCGACGTGCGGTGCCTCGCGTCCCAACCGGCGCCTCGCACCTGACAGGCGGGTGCTTGGCACCCCAAAGCAGAGAAGGGCAATCGATGAAGGATCGACCACACAGTCGATAGCCCCGTGGCGCCTCCTTCCGGAGCCGTCAGGGGCTCGGAACACGACGGCGCGCGACCGTCGCCCGGCAGCTCCGGGCCCACGCGCCCGTGCGGAAGGAAGCACACATGATCTACCTCTCTCAGATCCTGGGCAAGCCCGTCATCGACGTCGACGGCGAGCGCCTGGGGACCATCGACGACCTCGGCATCGCGACGGGCGAGGTCTTCCCGCGCGTGACCTCGCTGGCGTTCCGCGACCGCGGGCACGACCCGCTGATGATCTCGTGGGGCAAGTACGTCGGCAGCTACGACGAGAACGAGGTGCGCCTGCGCGTCAAGGCGGTTGACATCCGCTTCTCGTACCTGCAGCCCGACGAGGTCCTTCTCGCCCGCGACATCCTGAACAAGCAGATCGTCGACACCCACGGCATGCGCGTCGTGCGCGTGAACGACCTCAAGCTCTCCGACACGAGCTCCACCCAGCTGCGCCTCCTCGGCGCCGAGGTGGGCGTCCGTGGCATCCTGCGCTCGCTCTCGCCCGGGCTCGAGCGCATGGTGCTGAGCATGGGCCGCGCGCTCGGCCACCCCATCCCGGAGCGCATCATCGCCTGGTCCTACATGGACCTCGTCGAGCGCGACCTCTCCAACGTGAAGCTCTCGGTCTCGCACAAGACCCTCGACGAGCTGCACCCCGCCGACATCGCCGACATCATCGAGCAGCTGGACCCGCGCCTGCGCGGCCAGGTCTTCGCCCAGCTCGACGACGAGCAGCGCGCCGGCGCCATCGCCGAGCTCGAGGGCGACGACGCGGCCGAGCTCGTGGGCAGCATGAGCGAGCAGGAGGCGAGCCGCATGCTGCAGGAGATGGACCCGGACGACGCGGCGGAGCTCGTCGGCGAGCTCGACTACGAGCGCGCCGAGAAGCTCCTCAAGCTCATGGGCGTCAAGGAGGAGACGGCCATCCGCCAGCTCCTCGGCTACCCCGACGACACGGCGGGCCGCATCATGACCCAGGAGGTCGTGCTCCTGCCGGAGGACGCCTGCGTGAGCGACGCGATCGAGAAGATGCGCGGGCTCGACGAGGACTTCGAGGCCGTCCGCTACGTCTACACCGCCGACGACGAGGACCGCCTCTCCGGCGTCGTCTCGCTCGACCGGCTCATCGTCGCCGACCCGGAGACCAAGCTGTCCGACCTCGCGACCCACGAGCTCGTCACCGCGAGCCCGGACGAGGACCAGGAGGACGTGGCCAACGACATCGCAAAGTACAACCTGCTCGCGATGCCCGTCGTGGACGACAACGGCCACCTGCTCGGCGCCGTCACCGTCGACGACGCCCTCGACGTCATGGAGGACGAGCACGAGGAGGACCTGCAGATCGCGGGCGCCGGTCGCTCGAGCGAGGGCACCGAGGAGCTGCCCCTGCGCGACCTGCGCTGGGCGCTCAGGCGCGAGCTGTGGTTCTTCTTCTGGATGGTCGGCGTCGCCGTGCTGTGGGCGGTCCTCCAGGGGGCCCGCGGGGGTACCTTCGCGCTCGTGGACGCCCTTCTCATGGCCGCCGCCCTGCCCGTCGCGCTCATCGTGGCGGACGACTCGGTGGACTACGTCACCAACTTCTACCTGGAGCATGACCCCAACGCGGAGAATACCCCATCCTACCTGGGCTTCGGCATCAAGAGCGCAGGCATCGGCCTGGTGCTCGGCGTCCTCATCCTCGCCTTCGCTGCGGCCGTGGTCTCCATGGTCTCCTCGGGCCAGGCCCTGGGCGAGATCACGAGCTCGATCATGTCCGGCTTCGTCGCCTCCGCGGCCTCCGTGCTCGTCTCCTTCCTGCTCTGCGTAGCCTACCTGAGGGTCCTGCGTCGGCGTGACGAACGCAACAAGGAGACCTCCGGCATCGTCCTCGCGTGCGTGGCGATGGCGGTCGCCCTCTTCCTCTTCGTCCTCGTGGCGTGCCTCGCGCCCGCTCTGGTGTAGCCATGCGCCGCTCCAACAGGTCGAAGATCCTCTCGATCCTCGCGGTGATGGGGCCGGGCCTCCTGACCTCGCTCGCGGGCAACGACGCCGGCGGGATCGCGACCTACTCCAACGCCGGCGCCACCTACGGCTACGGCCAGCTCTGGACCGTGCCGCTCATGTGCCTGCTGCTCGTCGTGGTACAGGAGACCTCCGCACGCATGGGCTGCGCCACGGGCAAGGGCTTCGCCTCGCTGATCCGCGAGCGCTTCGGCATCCGCGTCTCCGCCCTCGCCATGCTCGCCCTCGTCGTGTCCAACTTCGCGGTCACCCTCTCCGAGTTCGCTGGCATCGCCTCCGGCCTCGGCATCTTCGGCGTCCCGGTGGTCTACTCGGTGCCGGTCGCGGCCCTGCTCACCTGGATCCTCGTCATGAGCGGCTCCTACCGCCGGGTGGAGAAGATCCTGCTCGCCATCAGCTGCATCTTCGTGACCTACATCGTCGCCGGCGTGCTCGCCAAGCCCGACTGGGGCAGCGCCCTCACGGCCACGGTGGTCCCGCAGATGTCGTTCGACCCGGGCTACGTGTCGCTTCTCGTCGCCAACGTCGGCACCACCATCTCGCCCTACATGATCTTCATGGTCGCGAGCAACGTGGTGGAGAAGAAGCTCGATGCCGGCGACATCGCCGGCCAGCGTGCGGACAACGTCTCGGGCGCCGTGGTGGCTGAGGTCATCACCTGGTTCATCATGCTCGCGACGGGCACCGTGCTCTTCCCGGCCGGCATAGTCGTGAACGACGCGGCCGACGCGGCGCGAGCCCTGGAGCCGCTCGCCGGTGCCTACGCCGGCGCGATGTTCGCCGTCGGCCTGGTGGGCGCCTCGTTCCTGGCGGCCTGCGTGCTGCCCGGCATCACCGCGAGCGCGGTCTGTGAGGCCTTCGGCTGGGAGCGCGGCAACGACTGCACCTGGCAGGAGGCTCCCGTCTACAAGGGCCTGATCACCGGCATCACGCTCGTCTCCGCGGCGATCATCCTGGTCCCGGGCATGGACCTGTTCGGAATCATGATGGCGGCGCAGGTCATCAACGGCATCCTGCTGCCGGTCCTTCTCGTCTGCCTGGTGCTCATCGCGAGCGACCGCCACATCATGGGGGAGCACGCCAACGGGCGCGTCTGGAACGCCCTGACCTGGTTCACCGTCGTGGCGGTGATCGTCCTCACGGTCGTGATGTTCGCCTTCCAGCTCATGGGGGCCTAGGGTTCCCGCTCGCTCGCGGCGCCGGTTGGAGCCGCATGGGCGAGGCGCCCGCCCAGCGTCCCCGTTGGCCGGCCGTCGGCCAGCCAGGCTACTCCAGGGGCTGGACGCCCATGCCGACCAGGTCGGGGCCGGTGTGCACGATGAGGTCGGGGGAGAGCCCGGAGCGGATGACCTCGCCCACGTTGGGGACCTCGCGCCGCACGCGCTCCTCGAGCTCGTCCAGGCAGTCGTCGGCCTCCGAGCAGCAGATGCCGACGCGCACGCGGACGAACTTGGCGGCGCGCGAGGCGACGAGCTTGACGAGAGAGGCGAGGGCCTTGTCCCAGCCGCGTGCCTTCTTGATGACGGCGTAGTAGCCCTCGGCGTCGCAGTAGAGGACCGGCTTGATGTTGAGGACGCTGCCCAGGCGGTAGACCGCCTCGGAGATGCGGCCGCCTTGACGCAGGTAGTAGAGGTCCTTCACGGTGAAGAAGACGTCGCTCCTCTCCGAGAGGTCGCAGAGGCGTCGCTCCAGGTCCTCGAAGGGCACGCCGGACTCCACCAGGCGCACGGCCTCCATGACCTGAAGGCCCGCGATCACGCCGATGCTCTTGGTGTCGACCACCGCGAGCGGGAAGTCCTCGATCTGCTCCCTCACCAGGCGCACGGTCTGGTTGGTGGCCGAGAGCGCGGAGCTGATCGTGACGAAGACACCTCGCTCGTAGCCATCCGCCTTGGCCTGCTCGCACAGGTCGAGGATCTCCTGGGGGGAGGGGAGGGAGGTCTTGGGGATCTCCTCGGAGAAGCGCTCGATGACCTCCCGCTCCGTGATGTCCACGCCGGAGCGGTAGCTCGTGCCGTCGGAGTAGTTGATGTGGAGGGGGACCACCCGAACGTCGTGGGCGCGGACGAAGTCCGCGGGCGTGTCGGTGCCGGAGTCGGTGAGGATGGCGATGCGCTGGTCGTTCATGGGGCCCCCTAATCGGATGTCGATGACCCTAGCATATCCATCCACCCCCGGCTTACACGCTCGTTCCGCAACGAACGGCAAAACCGCATGCCCGCGCGGGCATGCGGGAGTGCGGCGGAGATGGGCCCGGCGGCGTGCGGGCGCCTACGAGACGGTGCCGAGGAGGTACGCCCAGCCGTGGGCGGTCACGATGGAGTTGAGCTGGTCGCAGAGTCGGGCCCTGTGGTAGGTCCCGGCCGGCAGCAGGTCCACGACCTCCATGACCTCATCGGAGAGGTCGTTGACCTCCGCGCGCACGACGAGGTCGACGCGCTTGACCGTACCGGTTGCGCTCTCCCGGAAGAGGTCGTCCACGAGCTTCTGCAGCTCGCCGAAGTCCTGGGAGGGGGAGGAGGGGGAGATGCGTGCCATAGGGCCTCCTTGGTGGGGCGCGGGTCGGCCGCGCGGTCTCGGACCTCCCATGGTAGCAGGCTAGCTGGCGACGGGCCTCGTGCTCGTGACACCCGCCGGGAGTCGACGTCCTTCTCCGCGCCGCTCCGGCCAGCGTCCCACGTCACCCGGGCGGCGCCCCTCGTCACCCCCAGGTAAAAACTGGGGAGCGGTCTCGCCGACGGGGCGAGCGCGGGGGAGCGCGTGGGGTATCGTGAGACGTACCCGCCCCTGGCCCAGGCGTCCGCGCCGGCGGGTGAGGCCAGCCAACCAAGCGACAAGGAGGCTCCAGGCTATGGCAAACGTCTTCGAGGACATGGCTCCCGAGGAGCTCGACAGGACCATCGTGGAACTCGAGAGGCAGGCGGACGAGGTCCGCGCCCGCCACCTCAGGCTCGACATGGCGCGTGGGAAGCCCTCGCCCGAGCAGACCGCGCTCTCCAAGCCCATGCTCGACCTCATCGGCTCCACGACGGAGCTCGTGGACGGCGACGGCGTGGTGGACAACTACGGCTCGCCGGACGGCCTGCCCTCCGCGCGCGCCCTCGCCGCCGAGATCTTGGGCGTCGATGCAGAGAACGTGCTGGTCAACGGCTCGTCGAGCCTCTCTCTCATGCATGCTCTGGTCACCTCCGGCTTCACCAACGGCGTCGCGGGCAACAAGCCCTGGTACCAGCAGGGCAAGGTCAAGTGGCTCTGCCCGGCTCCCGGCTACGACCGCCACTTCGGCATCACGGCGCACCTCGGCATCGAGAACGTCCCCGTGCCGATGGGCGAAGAGGGTCCGGACATGGACATGGTCCAGCGACTCGTGGAGAGCGACCCCTCGGTCAAGGGCATCTGGTGCGTCCCCAAGTACTCCAACCCCACGGGGGTCGTGTACTCCGACCGCGTCGTCCGCCGCTTCGCGATGCTCAAGCCTGCGGCTCCCGACTTCAGGGTCTACTGGGACAACGCCTACGTCGTCCACGGCTTCATGGACGAGGAGGACCCGCTGCTCAACATCTTCGACGCGCTCGAGGAGGCGGGTACCACCGACCTCGTCTACGAGTTCGGCTCCACCGCCAAGGTCACCTTCCCTGGCTCCGGCATCGCCTTCGTCACCGCCAGCCCCCAGGACATGGCCGAGATCCGCAAGAGCTTCCAGGTCGCACGCGTCTCGCCCGAGAAGTTCTCGCAGTTCGCGCACGCGCGCTACCTCAAGGACCTCGACGGCGTGAGGGCGCACATGCGCAGGCACGCCGCCATCGTGCGCCCGCGCTTCGAGCTCGTCGAGTCGAAGCTCTCCGAGGGCCTGGGTGGGCTGGGCGTCGCCACCTGGACGCACCCCCGCGGCGGCTACTTCGTCTCCTTCGAGGGTCCCGAGGGCTCGGCGCGCCGCATCGTGAAGCTCATGGCTGACCTCGGCGTGAAGCTCACCTCCGCCGGTGCCACCTGGCCCTATGGCAGGGACCCCAAGGACACGAACATCCGCATCGCGCCGACCTACCCCTCCCTCGAGGAACTCGGCGCTGCGCTCGACGTCTTCGTCGTGGCTGTCAAGCTCGTCTCGGCCAAGCTTGTGAGGGAGCAGCGCTAGCGGTTATCACTGAGGCATCTTGAACGCACAGGCTCAGATTTGGATGTGGGTTCTGTAGAATGAACGGGCGTGCCGGCGGAAAGCTTTGCCGGTGCGCCCTTTTCACTCTATATATATGTGTGCCCGGCACGCCCGTGCCACGCCCGCGTAGGAGCTCCCGCGCGAGCTCGTGCTCGATCGAGGGAGGTCCCCATGGCCAGCAAGTCAAAGAAGCGTCCCGGCGGCCCCCGCGGCGCCTCGCGCGCGCACGGCGAGGTCAAGCCCTCGCAGATGAAGACCTCGACGAAGGTCATCGTCATCGTCTTCGCGGTGATCATGGCGGCGAGCATGATGCTGCCCTCCTTCGTGAGTATCTTCGCAAACCAGGCGCAGGGCACGGATGACTCCTCCGCGGACACGGACGCCTCCACGAGCGACTCCGGCTCGACGGACGCCTCCTCGAGCGCGGACGCGGGCGCGGGCGAGAGCTCCGACGCGAGCCTCGACGGCGTCCCCGAGAACCTGCGGTCGACGGCGGGCAAGTACGCCACGACCGTCTCCTCCCTGGAGGCCAAGCTCTCCTCGGACCCCAACAACCTCGCGGCCCTGCTGAACCTCGCCCAGGACTACATGAGCTGGGGCTACGCCTCGCTCAGGTCGAGCACCACGGACGAGGAGACCTCCTACAGCACGGGCCTGCTCCAGAAGGCCGTCGGGTACTACGACCGCTACCTCGCCCTCAACGACTCCTCGGCCGCCAAGGTCGACCGCGCCCTCTGCGAGTTCTACGCGGGCTCCGCCGACGCGGCCCGGGCGGACCTCGAGAAGGTCACGGCCGAGGACGCGGGCTACGGTCCCGCCTGGGCGAACCTCGGCATGCTCTACGAGTACGCCGGCGACACGGACAAGGCGTCCGAGGCCTACCAGAAGGCGGTCGACGCCGACCCGGACGACGAGTACGGAGCCAAGACCTTCGCCAACCAGCGCCTGATCCAGATCAAGGCGTCCTCCACGGCCTCCTCGGGCTCGACCGGCAGCGACTCCGCCTCCGTCCCCTCGACCAGCGAGCAGGGGCTGAGCGACGCGCTGAGCAGCAAGTCGGGCATCGGCTTCTAGCCAGGAAGGGAACATCATGCCACTGAGCATCACTACGTCGGACAAGGACAACGAGCGCGTCGTGAGCGTCGCGGGCGAGGTGGACGTCTCCAACGCGCCCGAGCTGAGGGAGGCCCTCGACCGGGCCTTCGAGGGCGGCGCCACCGCCGTCGAGGTGGACCTCACCGAGGTCCCCTACATCGACTCGACCGGCATCGGCGTGCTCGTGGGGGCCGCGCACCGCGCGCACGACAAGGGCGTGGGCCTCAGCGTCTCGCACCCCCAGCACAACGTGGCGCGCGTGCTCGGCCTGCTCGGGGTCGGGCGCGAGCTCGACGTCAAGGCCGACTAGGCCCATGCGGGTATAAGATGGGACCCCTCGGTCGTGCGGCCGAGGGGTCCCGAGGTTCAAGGACACATCCCGGAAGGGGAGGTACACGCTCGTGTTTGGAATTGGTGAGACGGAGCTGGTCCTCATCCTGCTCTTCGCGTTCCTGCTCTTCGGCCCGGACAAGCTGCCGGGGATGGGCAGGACCATCGGCAGGATGCTGCGCCAGTTCAGGGACGCGTCGGACAGCTTCACCGAGGTCATGCAGACCAACATCATGGACCCTGCGGCCGAGGAGCTGAAGAAGTCGCCCAAGCAGCGCAGGGCTGAGGAGGGCGCCGACACCGACTCCGACATCGAGGGGGCGGGCGAGAGGCGCGAGACGTTCGCGGAGCGCAAGGCCCGCCTGAAGGCCGAGCGCGAGGCCGCCGCCGAGGCGGGCGCCGCCTCCGCCGCGACCGTCGCCGCCGGTGCGGACATCGACGACGCGGACTCGGACGCCGACGCGGACTCCGTCGTCGACCTGCGCACCGTGGCCGACGCGGACTCCGACGACGACCTCGAGCCCGAGGCGGCGCCGGCGGACGACGCGAGCGCGCGTCTCGCCTCGCTCTACTCCACGGCGGGCCGCCGCTCCACGCGCGCCCAGGCGAAGGCCGCCGCGCAGGCCGCCGAGGAGGAGGCTGCCGAGGAGGAGGCTGCCGAGGCCCCTGCCGGCAAGGCCGCCGATTCCACTCGAGACTCCGGGGAGGGGGACGGGAAGGCCGAAGCCTAGGCCTCCCTCACACGAATGGCTAAGGACAACAAGCACATGAGCCCGATCGGGCCCGCACGCATGCCCCTGATGGACCACCTCCAGGAGCTCAGGCGACGCCTGACCATCATAGTGGTCTCGGTCGTCGTGACCGCCCTCGTGATCTACTTCGCCACGCCCACGCTCATCGAGTTCATGATCGACCCGATCCGCGAGTCGCTCCAGGGCAACGGCCTCGCGATCCTGGGCGTTCTCGACGGCTTCACGATCCGCTTCAAGGTCGCCATGTTCTGGGGCGTGATCATCTGCACCCCGATCATCATCTGGGAGGTCATGGCCTTCTTCCTGCCTGCGCTCAACGAGCACGAGCGCAAGTGGGTCGTGCCGACGGTCGCGGCGATGGTCGCCCTGTTCTTCCTCGGCATGGTCTTCTGCTACATCGTGATCCAGCAGGCCGCCTTCGGCTGGCTGATCGACCAGTCGCTCGAGTTCGCCACCATCGTCCCCAACGCGGACGACTACCTCAACATCATGATGCTGCTCGAGGTCGGCTTTGGCTTCGCCTTCCAGCTGCCGCTCATCATCTTCTACCTGTCCATCCTTCACATCGTGCCCTACAGCGTCTTCCGCAGCCAGTGGCGCTACATCTACGTGGGCCTCATGGTCGTCTGCGCCATCGTGACGCCCGACGCCTCGCCCATCACGATGATCCTCATGTACGTGGTCCTTCTCGCCCTCTACGAGGTCTCCCTCGGCATCGCCCGCTACGTGATCACCCAGAGGGACGGCAAGGCGGCCCTCAAGTGGAGCCGCGAGGAGTACGCCGAGCACGAGGCGGAGTCTGATTCAAAGTAGGGGGTTCGGGGTTTGAAGCTCGTTGTCACGGAGAAGAACGACGCCGCCCAGCAGATAGCGCGCCTGCTCGGCACGGGGAGGCCCAAGGCGGACAAGGTCTACGACACGCCGGTCTACCGCTTTGCGGTGGACGGCGAGGAGTGGGTCACGATCGGCCTGCGCGGCCACATCCTCGCGCCGGACTTCCCGACCGAGCTCAAGTTCGACGAGAGCCAGGGGTGGTACGCCGTCTCGGACGAGGGCGAGGTCATGCCCGCCGACGTCCCCGACGGCCTCGCCCGGCCGCCCTTCCCGACCAAGCGCAAGCCCTTCCTCGCCGACGGCGTGGACATCAAGGGCTGGAAGGTCCCGAGCCTGCCGTACCTGGTCTGGGCGCCGATCGAGAAGAGGCCCGCCGAGAAGGGCATCATCCGCGCGCTCAAGAACCTCGCCAAGAAGGCCGACAGCATCGTGATCGGCACGGACTTCGACCGCGAGGGCGAGCTGATCGGCTCCGACGCCCTGAACCAGATCCGCCAGGTCGCGCCGGACACGCCCGTCTCGCGCGCCCGCTACTCCGCCTTCACCAAGGCGGAGATCGACCACGCCTTCGCCAACCTCGTCGACCTCGACCAGGACCTGGCCGACGCCGGCGAGAGCCGCCAGTACATCGACCTCGTCTGGGGCGCCGTGCTCACGCGCTACCTCACGCTCGCCCGCCAGGGCGGCTTCGGCAACGTTCGCTCCGCCGGCCGCGTCCAGACGCCCACCCTCGCCCTCGTGGTGGAGAAGGAGCTGGAGCGCGAGCGCTTCGTCCCGGAGGACTATTGGGTTATCTCCGGCCACCTCTCCCACGACGGCTCGGAGCCCTTCCGCTGCACCCACGCGACCGCGCGCTTCAAGGACAAGGCCGCAGCGGACGCGGCCTTCTCGCACGTCCAGGGCGCGAGGCGGGCGACGGTGACCGAGGTCGCCAAGAAGGCCCGCACCCAGCGCCCGCCCGCACCCTTCAACACGACCTCCCTGCAGGCGGCCGCCGCCTCCGAGGGCCTCTCTCCCGCGCGCACCATGCGCCTCGCGGAGTCGCTCTACATGAAGGGCCTCACGTCCTACCCCCGCGTGGACAACACGGTCTACCCGCGCTCGCTCGACCTGAGGGAGTGCGTGCGGACCCTCTCCCACGTGCCGCAGTACGCCAAGGTCTGCGGCGAGATCCTGGGGCAGGAGAAGATCGTGGCCACCCGCGGCAAGCAGGAGACGACCGACCACCCGCCCATCTACCCCACGGCGGCGGCCGACCCCCACGACCTGCAGCCTGCCGAGTGGAAGCTCTACAACCTGATCGCGCGCCGCTTCCTGGCGACTCTCATGGGCCCCTCGACCTCCGAGGGCACCAAGCTCACCTTCGACGTGGCGGGCGAGCCCTTCCAGACGACCGGCAGCGTCCTCACCAAGCCGGGCTTCCGCGCCATCTACCCCTTCGGCCTCAAGAAGGACGACCAGCTCCCCGCCCTCGAGGAGGGCGACGTCTGCGACGTCGTGGACATGGCGCTCGACGCCAAGCAGACAGAGCCGCCCGCGCGCTACAGCCAGGGCAGGCTCATCCAGGAGATGGAGCGCCAGGGGCTCGGCACCAAGTCCACGCGCGCCAACATCATCCAGCGCCTCTACGACGTCAAGTACCTCAAGGGCGACCCGGTCGAGCCCTCCCAGCTCGGCATCGCCGTCATCTCGGCCCTGCACGAGTTCGCGCCGCCCATCACCACGCCGCACATGACGGCGGAGCTCGAGGAGGACATGAACAAGGTCGCCGAGGGCACCGACACCCAGGACGAGGTCGTCGAGCGCTCCCGCGCGATCCTCGCGGGGCTGATCGACAACCTCATCGAGCACAAGGACGACCTCGGCGAGGAGATTGCCGACGCCGTGACCGCCGACGCCAAGGTGGGCGTGTGCCCCAAGTGCGGCAGGGACCTCGTCATGAAGACCTCGGCCAAGAACCACTCGAGCTTCATCGGCTGCATGGGCTGGCCGGACTGCGACGTGACCTACCCCGTCCCCAAGGGGCGCATCGAGCCCCTGCCGGACCCGTGCCCGGTGTGCGGTGCCCCGCGCGTCAAGGTGACGCCGTTCCGCCAGCGTCCGTACGAGATCTGCGTCAACCCCGCCTGCGAGACCAACTACGAGCCCGACGTGGTCGTGGGCACCTGCGCCGCCTGCGCCGCCAAGGGCAAGGAGGCCAAACTCGTCGCCCACAAGAGCGAGCGGACGGGCAAGCGCTTCATCCGCTGCGAGAACTACGACGAGTGCGGCACGAGCTACCCGCTTCCGCAGCGCGGCGAGCTGCACGCCCTGGGCGAGACCTGCCCGGAGTGCGGCGCGCCCATGGTGGAGATCGTGACCCAGCGCGGCCCGTGGCGCATCTGCGTCAACATGGACTGCCCATCCAAGGAGAAGGCCAAGGCCACGCGTGGCGCTGCCGCTGGCAAGGGCAGGGCTGCCGGGAAGGGCAAGGCGTCCGGGAGCAAGGCTGCCGGCAAGGGCAAGGCGGGCGCGAGCAAAGCGGGCGCCAGCAAGTCCAAGGCGGCCGCGAGCAGGGCCAAGTCGACCTCGAGCAAGGCGGCCACGAAGGCCGGGGCGACCGCCGGCAGGGCCAGGCGCACGTCCACCAAGGCGAAGCCGGCCGCGGAAGGCGACGCCTCCGCCGCCGAGCAGGGCTAGGGCGGGGAGCATGGACAGGGTCCAACCAGCCGAGGGCGCCCGCGGCGTCTTCGTCTCGCTCGAGGGGGTGGACGGCTCCGGCAAGTCGACGCAGGCCGCCATCCTGCGCGACCTTCTCGCCCAGGGAGGCGCCGACGTCGTCTCCCTGCGCGAGCCCGGCGGCACGGCCATCTCCGAGAAGGTCCGCGCCCTCGTGCTCGACCCGGCGAACGCCGAGATGTGCGACGAGTGCGAGCTGCTCCTCTACGAGGCGTCGCGCGCCCAGCTCGTGCGCCAGGTGGTCGAGCCCGCCCTCGCCGCCGGCGACGTCGTGGTCTGCGACCGCTTCCTCGACTCGACCTTCGCCTACCAGGCGGCGGGCCGCGGCCTCGACGCCGGCCTCGTCCGGCGCGCCAACGAGCTCGGGAGCTGCGGCTTCCTGCCCGACCGCACCGTCGTCTTCGACATCGACCCCGCCCGCGCCCTCGCGCGCGCCACGAGGGGCGGCGCCGACCGCCTCGAGCGCTCCGGCCTCGCGCTCCAGGAGCGCGTGCGCGCCGCCTACCTCGAGCTGGCCCGCGAGCAGCCCGGCCGCGTGCGCGTCGTCGACGCCGCCGGCACGGTCGGGGAGGTCACGGGGCGCCTCGTCGCGTGCCTCGCCGACCTCCTCCCCGGGCTCGGGGGGTGAGCCGATGGCAGCTCCCTCCAAGGTACCGCACGTGCCGCCGGCGCTCGGGGTCCTCGACATCCAGCCGCGGGTGCGCGACTTTATCGCCGCCGCCTGGATGGAGGGGCGCCTCAGCCACGCCTACCTGTTCTGCGGCGCGCCCGGGTCCGGCATGCTCGAGGCGGCCCTCGCCCTCTCCCAGCTCGTCGTCTGCCCCAACGGTGGCGACGCGACCTGCGACGAGTGCATCCGCGTGCGCCACCGCACCCACCCCGACGTGCACCTCCTCGCGCCCGCGAGCGTGACGGGCTACCTCGTCTCGCAGGTCCGCGAGCTCATCGCCGACGTCCCGCTCGCCCCCGTGCGCGCCAGGGCCAAGGTCTACGTCCTCGAGGACGCGGGCCTGCTGCGCGGCGCGGCCGCGAACGCCCTGCTCAAGACCATCGAGGAGCCGGTCGAGGGGGTCATCTTCGTGCTCCTGGCGCGCAGCGCCGAGCAGGTGCTCCCCACGATCGCCTCGCGCTGCCAGCAGGTGCCCTTCCGCCCGGTGCCCCCGCGGCTCGCCGAGGGGGCCGTCGCCGAGGCGTCGGGCCTCGCCGGCCCCGAGGTCGCCATCGCCCTGTCCGTCGCCGGCACGCCCGAGCGGGCGGAGGAGTTCCTCTCCTCGCCCGGCCGCCGGAAGGTGCGCCGCCTCGTGGTCGGCACCCTGGGCGAGCTCGCCCGCGACGACTCGTGGGACGTGCTCTGCTCCGCGCGCGACATCGTCGCCGCCGTGCGCTCGCCGCTCGACGACTACCGCAGACAGCAGTCGGAGGGCGCCAAGGAGAGCGCGGACTTCCTCTCCGCGAAGGCCCTCAAGCAGATCGAGGACGCCAACAAGCGCGAGCTCACCGCCCGGGAGCGTTCGGGTATGATGGAGGCTCTGGCCGCGGCCGACTCCCTCCTGCGCGACGTCCTCATGCGCTGCGAGGACGTGGCCAAAGAGCCCGTCAACGCCGACGTGGCGGACGTGGTCGACCGCATCGCGGCGCTCACGGACACCCGGGGCGCCCTCGCGGCCATAGGCGCCGTCCGGCGCGCCGCGGACGACCTCTCGCACAACGTCTCTCCCCAGCTGGCCTTCGAGGTCATGCTCCTCTGTGTCAAGGAGGCACTCACATGCCCACCGTCATCCCGGTGAAGTTCAGGTACTCCGCCCGCGACCTGTGGTTCAACCCCAAGAAGTCGGGCGCCGTCTGCGGCGACCACGTGATCTGCGCCACCGAGCGCGGCACGGAGATCGGCCTCGCCACGGCCGACCCCTTCGAGGTCTCCGAGGCGGAGCTGGGCGACACCGTCGGCCACTCCCGCCTGGCCGGCGTCCTGCGCGTCGCCACGGACTCCGACCTCGCCCTCGCCGAGACCCTAGCGGAGAAGGGCGAGCGCGCCATGCCCGTCTTCCGCGACCTCGTGAAGCAGAGCGGGCTCGAGATGAAGCCCGTGGGCGTGGAGTACCTCTTCGGCGGCGAGAAGGCCGTGTGCTACTTCGCCGCGGAGGACCGCGTTGACTTCCGCCAGCTCGTGCGCGACCTCTCGCACGCGCTGCGCCAGCGCATCGACATGCGCCAGATCGGCGTGCGCGAGGAGGCGGCCATCGTCGGCGGCTACGGCCACTGCGGCCAGGAGCTGTGCTGCCGCAGGTTCGGCCTGCAGTTCGAGCCGGTCTCCATCCGCATGGCGAAGGAGCAGGACCTCCCGCTCAACTCCAACAAGATCTCCGGCGCCTGCGGCAGGCTCATGTGCTGCCTGCGCTACGAGTTCGAGGCCTACCGCGACTTCAAGGGCCGCGCCCCCAAGCGCAACGCCGTCATCGACACGCCGCTCGGCAAGGCCAAGATCGTGGAGTACGACACCCCCAAGGAGGAGATCTGCCTGCGCATAGAGAACGGCAAGCAGGTCAGGATCCCGCTGGCGGAGATGGTCCCCTCCGAGGCGGCCAAGAAGAAGTCCGAGGAGCTCGGCTGCGCCTGCCGCCCGGACACGGTGCTGCGCTCCTCCCTCGACAAGCTCAACTCGCCCGACGTGCAGATGGCCCTGGCGGAGCTCGACCGCAAGCACGGCGTCGTCCCGCCCGAGGACGCCTTCGACGAGAGCGACATCTTCGTGGAACCCAAGCGCTCGCGCCGCGGCGGCCGCAAGCGCTCGGGCGGCGACGAGGGGCGCCAGGAGGGCGAGCAGCGCAGGGCGCGCCGTCGCCGCGGAGACGAGGGGCGCGAGGAGGACGCGCAGCGCCAGGCGTCAGACGCCTCCCAGACGCGCACGAGGCGCCACCACCGCAAGGCCGCCGGCGCCGCCGCCGAGGAGGCGCCCCAGCAGGGCAAGGGCCAGCAGGGGCAGGCCGGCCAGGACGAGCGTGCCGAGAAGGGCGCGCAGGGCGAGGGGGGCCGTCCCCGCGGCGGCGGCATGCGCCGGCGCCACCACCGCTCCGGCGACGCCCCGCAGGCCCAGGGCCAGGGGGCCGCGGGCGAGCGGGGCGGCCAGCGCCGCCAGGGCAAGGGCCAGGGCAGGCAGGGCGCCGAGGGCGGCGCGCAGCAGCCCCGCCACCTGCGCCACCCGGGCGACAAGGGCGGCCAGGCCGGCCAGGGCCAGGGCGGACAGCCGCAGCCCAGGGGCCAGCAGGGCGCCCCGCGCGCGGACCAGGGCCCGGCGTCCGGCGACCCCGAGAGGCCGGCGCGCCGCCGGCGCCACCGCGGTGGTCGCGGCCGCGGGCGCGGCAACGGCGGCAACGGCGCCCCCGGCGGCAACGGCTCCGGCAACGACGGCGCTCCCGGCGGCAACGGCAGCGCCGGCAGCCCCAAGGAGTAGCCGGCCGCCCGCCCGGGGCGCACGTCCTTCTCGCCCGGCCCGCCCGCACGTCCATTGTTGTCCCGTTCCTCGGACATGATACGAACAGAAGTTCTGCTATCGTGGTGTCGAGGGGGAGAGGACCATGGACGTCTCGAGGGTCATCATTCACAGCGACATGAACGCGTTCTACGCGAGCGTCGAGCAGGCGGAGCGGCCGGAGCTACGCGGGCGGCCCGTGATCGTGGGCGGGGACGAGCAGTCCCGCCACGGGATCGTGCTCACGGCGAGCTACGAGGCCAAGCGCCGCGGCGTCAAGACCGCGATGGTGCTCTGGGAGGCGCGCCGCGCCTGCCCGGAGGCCGTCGTCGTGCCGCCGCACTATGGCCTCTACCAGCGCTACTCCCGCCTGGCGCGCAAGATCTACTACGACTACACGGACCTCGTGGAGCCCTTCGGGCCGGACGAGGCCTGGCTGGACGTCACCCACTCCGTCGGGCTCGCCGGCGGCGACCCCGTCCTCGTGGCGCAGGAGATATCGGAGCGCGTCCGCACCGAGCTGGGGCTCTCGGTCTCGGTGGGCCTCTCCTGGAACAAGGTCTTCGCCAAGTTCGGCAGCGACCACGACAAGCCGGACGGCTTCATGCGCATCACGCCGGGCAACGCCGCCCGCCTCGTCTGGCCCAGGCCCGTGGACGAGCTGCTCTACGTGGGCCCGGCGACCGCGCGCAAGCTGCGCCGGCTCGGCATCCGCACCGTCGGCGAGCTCGCCTGCGCGGACCCCGAGCTCGTCCACCAGCGCCTCGGCAGGATGGGCGACGTGGTGCAGGCCTTCGCCCAGGGGCGCGACACGAGCCCGGTCAGGCCCCTCGACGCCTCCGCCCTGGACGTCCGCCGCGAGGTCAAGAGCGTGGGCAACGGCGTCACCTGCCCCTTCGACGTGGACGACGCCACCTGCGCCCGGCAGGTCGTGTGGCTCATGGGGGAGTCCGTGGCCCAGCGCCTGCGCGCCCTGGGGCTTCGCGCGCGCTGCGTCTCCGTCACGGGGAGGGACTTCGAGACCCTGGCCTGCCGCTCCCGCCAGCGCCAGCTCGCCCGCCCGAGCGACCTGACGGGGGAGATCTGCTCCGCCGCGTGCGAGCTGCTCCTCGGCGACTGGGACTTCCGCCACGAGAAGCTGCGCGGCATCGGCGTGCGGGCTTCGCAGCTCGTCCCGGCCGAGCTCCCCGTCCAGCTCGACCTCGAGGGCGTCGAGGCCGCCCGCCTCGGGCGCGCCCGGCTCGACGCCACGGTCGACGACCTGCGCTCGCGTTTCGGCAACCACGCCGTGCGGCGCCTCTCCGAGCTGGGCGACCCCCGGCTCGCCGCGCTCGACCCCGAGCGCGACCACAACGTCCACCCCGTCTCCTACTTCGCCTGATGGGGAGGGAGGCCGGCATGCGTGGGATAGCCGCACGCGAGAAGCGCTACGTGGAGGTCATCTCCCGGACGGACGAGGAGGGCAGGGTCACGCCGCTCGTGGTGGTCTGGTCGGACGGGCGCCGCTACGACATAGACCGCGTGCTCGACCGGCGCCGCGCCTGCTCGCTCAAGACGGGCGGCACGGGCGTGCGCTACACCGTCAGCGTGGGAGGGCGCTCCACCTACCTCTTCTTCGAGGGCCCGCGCTGGTTCGTGGAGGCGAAGGTGGCGGACTTGCCCGACTGACGCGCGGCGCCCTCGGCATATACTTGAGTTGTTGTCCCGCTCGGCTCCGTCGTCGCCCGAGCGGACGGGCTTGGAGGTGGTCAGATGGCACGAGAGGGCGGAGAGGTCCTGCACGGCGTCAACCTGAGCGGCTGGCTCGTGCTGGAGCCCTGGGTCACGCCGGAGCTCTTCGCGGGCACGGGCTCGCTCGGCGAGGCGACCCTCGTCGCGGCCCTCGGCGACGAGCTCTACGCCGACCTCGTCTGCGAGCACCGCGAGGCCTTCGTCACCGAGCGCGACTTCGAGCAGATCGCCAGCCGCGGCCACAACGCGGTGCGCCTCCCCGTGCCCTGGTACGCCTTCGGCGGGCAGGGCCCCAACCCGGGCCCCTACGTCGGCTGCATCATGCACGTGGACGACGCGCTCGTGTGGGCGGAGCGCCACGGCGTAAAGGTCCTGCTCAGCCTGGCCATCAGCCCCGGCGCCCAGGGCGAGGAGGACGTGCTCTCGACGGGGGAGTCCGGCCACAGGGAGGACGTCCTGACGGTGCTCGCCGCCCTCGCCAACAGGTACGCGGACTGGCCCGCCTTCTTCGGCATCGAGGTCGCCGACGAGCCGGTGGCCCAGCGCCGCCACGGCCTCTCCATCACGGACGGCGTGCCCCTGCACGTGCTGCGGAACTACTACCGCGACGCCTACGAGGCCATCCGCGACCGGGCGGGGGAGGCCCCGGTCATCGTCTTCCCGGACGCCGGCGTGCCTTCGGCCTGGCGCGGCTTCATGGCGCCCAAGCGCTACCAGAACGTCTGGCTCGACTGCCACCTCTACCACTACGCCGACCGCGTCGACGCCACGGGGCCGGCCGGCACCCGCGGCCTCGTTGCCTCGTCGGCGCGCTCGCTCAGGGAGGCGGCCAGGAGCGGCCTGCCCGTGATGGTGGGCGCCTGGTCGGCGGCGCTGCCCTTCGCGGACTCCGCGATGACCCCCGAGGGCCGCATCGCGCTCGAGCGCATGTACGTGGCGGACCAGATCGCGACCTTCCGCGACCACCCCGCGTGGTTCTTCCAGACGTGGAAGACCTCCGGGCGCATCTCCGCCTGGGACTCCCGCATCGCCCTCTCCAGCTTCGAGCGAAGGATGCTCGGGTGACGGCGGCCGGCAAGGGGCGCGGCGAGGCGGCGTCCGGCCCCTCGCGGCCTGGCGCGCGCGAGGTGGAGGGCCTGCTCTCCATGGTGGGCACCCCGATCGGCAACCTCCGCGACGCCTCGCCGCGCGTGGTCGAGACCCTCGCCGCCGCCGACGTCGTCCTGTGCGAGGACACGCGTGTGACGGGCAGGCTCCTGTCCTGCCTGGGTGTCCGCGCGCCGCTCCGCCGCTGCGACGAGAACGTGATCTTGGAGCGCGTCCCCGAGGTGCTCGAGGAGCTCGAGGACGGCCGGCGCGTGGCCTTCGTCTCCGACGCGGGCATGCCGGGCGTCTCGGACCCGGGCCAGCGCCTCGTCGACGCGGCTCTCGACCGCGGCCTCAGGGTGGAGGTCGTCCCCGGCCCCTCGGCCGTGACCTGCGCGCTCGTGGCGTCTGGCCTGCCCATGGACCACTTCTTCTTCGAGGGGTTCCTGCCCCGCAAGGCGGGCGAGAGGGACCGCAGGCTCCGGGCCCTCTCGCGCGTGCCCGGCGCCGTGGTGCTCTACGAGTCGCCCCACCGCGTCCAGGCCACGCTCGAGGCCGTCGCGAGCGCCCTGCCCGCGCGTCGGGTCGCTCTGGTGCGCGAGCTGACCAAGGTGCACGAGGAGTGCCTGCGCGCCCCGGCCGCCGAGCTCGCGCGCGCGGTCGCCGAGCGCGGCGAGGTGCGCGGCGAGTGCGTCATCGTGGTCGGCGGCCCCGACGAGCGCGAGCAGGAGGCCTGGCGCCGCGAGGAGGCCCTGGCCGAGGTGGCCGGCGCCGTGCGGCCCGCCGTCGCGCCCGGCGTCCCCGCGGGAGCCGCCGCCGAGGGCGCCTGCGCGCCCGCCGCGCCGAGCCTCGACGAGGCCATCGCGGCCGGCCTCGTTGCCGGCGAGTCCAAGACGCGCCTCGCGAAGCGCCTCGCCCGCGCCTTCGGCGTCCCGCGCCCCGAGGTCTACGACCGTGTCGTCGCCCTCTCGCAGGGCGCGGGCCCCGCGGGCGCGTAGCGCCCGGGCCGCGCCCGGGCCGCGCGTCCTTCTCGCCCGCGCCCGCCCGCGCCCTTCGGCCGAGGGGGCCTGCGCGCTGGCTGTTTGGACCCCCGCCCGCGGCGCCCCGCTTGCCATACTGTCTGGGGGCCTCCCGCCCGGCCCGGCCCAGCCGGCGCGCCACGGGGCGGGACTAGATTCCAGGACGGTGATACCTTGCCCACGATGTCCTTCAGGTCCGAAGGCGACCTCAAGTACCTGCGCCTCCTCGCAGAGAAGTTCCCGACCAGGCAGTCGGTCTTCACGGAGATAATCAACCTGCAGGCGATCCTCAACCTCCCCAAGGCGACCGAGCACTTCATGAGCGACGTCCACGGGGAGGACGAGGCCTTCAACCACATCCTCAACAACTGCTCCGGCGTGATCCGCGACCGCGTGCGCGCCACCTACGACGGGGAGCTCACGGACGCCGAGCAGGCCGAGCTCTGCACCCTGATCTATTACCCCAAGCAGAAGCTCGCCCGCATCCGCGCCCAGAGGCGCGACACGCCCGAGTGGTACGAGACGACCCTGCACCGCATGGTGCGCATCGCCCGCTACCTCTCCAACAGCTACACGCGCTCCAAGGTCCGCAAGGCCATGCCGGTCGAGTACGCCTACATCATCGAGGAGCTCCTCCACGAGGCGGGCATCAGGAACCTCTCGCGCCACGAGTACCACCGCAGGATCCTGACCTCGATCGTCGAGACGGGCTCGGCCGAGGACTTCTTCATCTCGCTCGCCTCGCTGATCAAGCGGCTGGCCGTCGACCGGCTGCACCTCGTGGGCGACGTCTTCGACCGGGGCCCGCACGCCGACCGCATCCTCGACGGGCTCATGGCGCACCCCTCGGTGGACGTCCAGTGGGGCAACCACGACATCCTCTGGATGGGCGCCGCCGCCGGCTCGGCCGCCTGCGTCGCCACGGCAGTGCGCAACAACGTGCGCTACGACTCCTACTCCATCCTCGAGAGCTCCTACGGCATCCCCCTGCGCAAGCTCGCCCTCTTCGCCGAGCACACCTACGCGGCGCGCTCGGAGGGCGGCGGGCGCACGCCGGAGGAGCGGGCCATCTCGGTCATCCTGCTCAAGCTCGAGGGCCAGCTGATCCGCCGCCACCCCGAGTTCGACATGGCGGACCGGCTGCTGCTCGACAAGGTCGACCTCTCGCGCGGCTGCGTGCGCATCGACGGCGTCGACTACGAGCTCTCCACGCGCGACCTGCCCACCATCGACCCGGACGACCCCTACGCGCTCACCCGCGAGGAGGAGGCCGTGATCGACGACCTCGTCGCGAGCTTCCGCTCCTCGCAGAAGCTGCAGGACCACGTGAACTTCCTCTTCGAGAAGGGCTCGGTCTACCTGGTCCGCAACGACAACCTGATCTTCCACGGCTGCGTCCCCATGAACGAGGACGGCACCCTGCACATGGTCGACTGCGGCTCCAGGAGGCTGTCCGGCAGGGCCTACTTCGACTTCTGCGACCAGGTGGCCCGTCGCGCCTGGCGCGAGGGCGACCAGGACGCCCTCGACTGGATGTGGTACCTGTGGTGCGGCCGCAACTCGCCCCTGTCCGGCAGGGTGGTCAAGACCTTCGAGCGCGCCCTGGTCAAGGACAGGTCGACCTGGCAGGAGCCGCGCGACGCCTACTGGACCCTCACGCAGGACGAGCGCGCCTGCCGCGAGATCCTGCGCGAGTTCGGCGTCAGCCCCGAGCGCGGCCACATCATCAACGGCCACACCCCGGTCAAGGTGAGCAGCGGCGAGAGCGCCATCCGCGGCGGCGGCAGGCTCCTCGTGATCGACGGCGGCTTCTGCAAGGCCTACCACGCGGCGACCGGCATCGCGGGCTTCACGCTCGTCTCGGACCAGAACGCCATGACCCTGCGCTCGCACGCGCCCTTCGAGAGCGTGGAGGCCGCGCTGGATGACGACGCGGACATCGAGAGCGAGACCACCGTGGTGCAGACCTACGACCGGCCCCAGCTCGTCTCCGACTCCGACACCGGCGCCGAGGTGCGCGAGCAGATCGAGGACCTGAAGGCCCTGCTCGAGGCCTACGACACCGGCGTCTCCCTCAGGCGCTAGCCAGGGGCGGCTGCGCTACAATAGGCGGTCGTGCCCGGGCGTGCGCCCACGCGGGGCGCGCGGGCTGCCCGCGCCCCCAGACGTGCGGCAGCGCCCGGCCCGCCGCCGCACAGCCGTACCACACGAGGAGCCGCCAGATGGCAGACAAGAGGTCCTACTTCATCACCACCCCCATCTACTACGTCAACGCCCGCCCGCACCTCGGGACCGCCTACTCCACGATCCTGTGCGACGTCCAGGCGCGCTTCCGCAGGGCCGAGGGCTACGACGTCAAGTTCCTGACCGGCATGGACGAGCACGGCGAGAAGGTCGAGGAGGCCGCGCGCGCCCACGGCATGGAGCCGCAGGAGTGGTGCGACAGCCAGGCCCCGTACTTCCAGGACCTCTGGCGGAGGCTCGAGGTCTCCAACGACGACTTCATCCGCACGACCGAGCCGCGCCAGGTGCGCGCCGTCCAGTACCTCTGGGAGCGCATGCGCGACTCCGGCTACCTCTACAAGGGCTCCTACGACGGCTGGTACTGCGTGCCCGAGGAGACCTACTTCACCGAGACCCAGGTCGCCAAGGCCGACGAGGAGCGCCACACCGAGGGCGAGCACCTCTGCCCCGACTGCGGCCGCCCGCTCGAGCGCGTCCAGGAGGAGTCCTACTTCTTCAAGCTCTCCGCGTTCCAGGACCGCCTGCTCAGGCTCTACGACGAGCACCCCGACTTCGTCCAGCCGGACTTCCGCATGAGGGAGGTGCGCAGCTTCGTCGAGGGCGGCCTGCAGGACCTCTCGGTCTCGCGCACGAGCTTCGACTGGGGTATCAAGGTGCCCTTCGACGACAGGCACGTCACCTACGTGTGGTTCGACGCCCTGCTCAACTACATGACCGCCGTGGGCTACGGCGACCCCAGCGAGGCCGCCCGGCGCGAGCTCGCCTACCGCTGGCCTGCGCAGATGCACGTGGTCGGCAAGGACATCATCCGCTTCCACTGCGTCATCTGGCCCGCCATGCTCATGGCGATGGGCGACGCCCTGCCCGAGCACGTCTTCGCCCACGGCTTCCTCATGGTGAGGAACGAGGAGACCGGCCAGGGCGAGAAGATGAGCAAGTCGCGCGGCAACGCCATCGCGCCCGACGACGTCATCGACCTGCTTGGCGTCGAGGGCTACCGCTACTACTTCATGACCGACGTCACTCCCGGAGAGGACGGCGCCATCAGCTTCTCCCGCATGGAGCAGGTCTACAACGCCGACCTCGCCAACAGCTGGGGCAACCTGGTCTCGCGCGCGTTCAACATGAGCGCCAAGTACTTCGACGGCAAGAGCCCCGAGGTCCCGGCGGGCTGGGCCGCGGAGGCGAGTCCGCTGCACGACGTGGCGGAGGGCATCTTCGGCCGCTATGCCGCCCACATGGAGAAGATCGAGTACGTCCAGGCCAAGGACGTGGTGATGGAGCTCGTGCACGCCGCCAACCACTACATCGAGGACTCCGAGCCTTGGAACGTCGCCAAGGATCCGGCCCGCTCCGGCGAGCTGGCGCGCATCATCCTGAACCTGCTCGAGTCGATCCGCATCTGCGCCCACCTGCTCGCCCCCTTCATGCCCGAGACCTCCGCGGAGGCCCTGCGCCGCATGAGCCACGGCGACGAGGCCGCCTGCACGGACCTCGCGGCCGCCTGCGCCTGGGGCCAGCTCTCGGGCGGGCTTGCGGTCATCAAGGGCGACGCGCTCTTCCCGCGCCTGCAGAAGAAGGGCGCGTAGGCGTGGCGAGAAGGGACTCCGCCCGCCGCGGCGCCCCGGCGCCCGCCCCGGCGCCCGGCGCCCCCGCGCCAGGGCCCCGCGGCTACTCCTGGCTCGCCAACCCGCGCGAGACCCGCGCGGTGCTCGACGGCTACGGCCACGCCGCCGTGCACGCCCTCGGCCAGAACTTCCTCGTGGACGACTCCGTGATCGGCCGCATCCTCGGCCTGGCGGAGCTCACCCGCGAGGACGTGGTGCTCGAGGTGGGCCCCGGCATCGGCACGCTCACGGTCGCCCTGCTCGAGCGCGCGGGCGCCGTCGTGGCGGTCGAGGCGGACCGCTCGCTCGCCCCCGTGCTCGCCGAGACCTGCGCGAGCGACTCGGAGCGCCTCGGCCTCATCCTGGGCGACGCGCTCAGGGTGGGAAAGGACCGCATCGCCGCCGAGCTCGCCTCGCTCGGCGTGGCGGGCGTCCCGGCCCTGCCCGACAAGCTCGTCTCCAACCTGCCCTACCAGGTCGCCGCGACCCTCGTGCTCAAGGTGCTCTCCGAGATGCCCTCGGTCGGCCGCATCGTCGTGATGGTCCAGGCCGAGGTCGCCGACCGCATCTCCGCCGAGCCGGGCTCCAGGGCCTACGGCGCCTACACGGCCAAGCTCGCCCTGCTCGGGCGCGTGACCGGCCGCTTCGAGGTCGGACCTGGCTGCTTCATGCCGGCGCCCCACGTCGATTCCGCGGTCGTGAGGATCGACCGCGCGCCCGCCCTCGGGGCGGATGGTACCCCGCTCGGCCCCGAGGGGCTCGCCGCGTGCGCCCGCGTGATCGACGCCGCCTTCGCGCAGCGCCGCAAGACCATCCGCAACTCCATGGGCGCCTCGGGCTTCGACAAGGCCGAGCTCGACGCCGCCTTCGCCGCGGCGGGCATCGACCCCAGGAGCCGCGCGGAGCGCCTCTCGCCCGCCGACTTCGTGCGCCTCGCCGGGAGGCTCTCGTGACCCGCGCAGGTGGGAAGGGCCCGCTGCCCGCGTCCGGCCCCACGGGCGAGAAGGACCCGCTGCCCGCACCCGGCGCCGGCGCCGCGCCCGAGCTCGAGGCGCTCCTGCCAGGCGGCGCGCTCTTCCGCGACAAGAAGGGCCGCCCGCAGGAGCTGCCCCGGCCCCTCGCGCCCCTCGCCGACACCCACGGCCACCTCACGCACTTCGACGGGACCGACGCCGCCTGCGCCGTCGCGCGCGCGGCGCTGGCCGGCGTCCGCCTGCTCGTCTGCCCCCTCGACCCAGCCGACGACGCGACGGACGCGCGCGCGACCCTCGACTGGCTCGACGGCGTCGTGGCGCGCGCGGGGGAGCTCCTCGGGCGCGCCCGGGAGCTCGGCATCGAGGGCGTGGCCCCGGAGGGCTGGGGCGGCGTCGCCGACCTCGTCTCGTCCGTGCGCGTCGTAGCTGGCGTCCACCCCTACGGCGCGGAGCGCCTCCGCGAGGCGCGCCCCCAGCTCGAGGTCCTTCTCGAGAGCGGGCGCTGCGTCGGCGTGGGGGAGGTGGGCCTCGACTACGGCCCGTACAACGAGGCGCCCCGCGAGACGCAGCTCGCGGCCTTCGAGTGGCAGCTCCGGCTGGCCCAGGAGCGCGACCTGCCCGTGGAGCTCCACATCAGGGACGCGGCCCGCGACGCCGCCGCGAGCGCCCACGCGGACGCGGTGCGCGTCCTCGAGCGCGTGGGCGTGCCCCGGCGCGGCTGCGACCTGCACTGCTTCACGCAGGGCCCCGAGGTCATGGCCCCCTTCGTGGAGCTCGGCTGCCACGTGGCCTTCGGCGGCGTCTCGACCTTCCGCCGCTCCGACGACGTGCGCGCCGCGGCCGTCGCCTGCCCGGCGGGGCAGCTGCTCTGCGAGACGGACAGCCCCTACATGGCGCCCGTGCCGCTGCGCGGGCTCGAGTGCGAGCCGGCCATGGTGGGCTTCTCCGCCGCCTGCGTGGCCGGGGCGCGCGAGGCCGCGGGCGTGGCGTCGCGCGCGGACACCTACGCCGCGCTGTGGGAGAACGCCTGCGCGCTCTTCGGGCACCCGGCGGGGGCGCGCGTGCTAAGCTAGCCCGACCGGGGCCTCCCGAGCGCCGGGAGGTGGGCGTCCATGGACCAGGCTTTCGCCGCGGGCGGCGGGGCGGGCCCGCGCGGGGTCGCGGGCGCGCTCGCAGAGGCCGCGCTCGAGCTCCTGTGGCCCACGCGCTGCGCGGGCTGCGACCAGCCGGGGGAGCTCCTGTGCGAGGAGTGCCGCGCATCCCTCCCCTGGGTGGACCAGCGCTTCGCCTGCCCGGTCTGCGGGGCGCCCTTCGGGTGGCTGACCTGCACGGAGTGCGACGGTGCGTGGGAGTCGCGCGCGACCGTCTGCGCGCTCGACTTCGCGGGCTCGGGCGGCGTCGCCCGCCTGGTGGCCTGCGCCCTCAAGGACGCGCACGAGCTCAGGCTCGCCCCCGTCATGGCCGCCGCGATGGCCACCTCGCTCGACGAGGCCGCGGCCCTTCTCGCCCCGGACGGCGCGCCCCGCGCGGACCTCGCCGCCACGGACGCCATCTGCTTCGTCCCCGCGACCGCCAAGGCCTTCGCCCGGCGCGGCTTCGACCACATGGAGCTCGTCTCGCGCGAGCTCTCCCGCCTCACGGGCGTGCCCCTCGCCGACGTGCTGGTGCGCGCGGCTGCCGGCGACCAGCGCGCGCTCGGGCGCGAGCAGCGCGCGGAGAACCTCGCGGGGAGCGTGGGCTGCGTGGCGGACGTGAGCGGGCTCGCCCTGCTGCTCGCGGACGACGTGGTGACGACGGGGGCGAGCATGCGCGAGTGCGCCCGCGCCCTCCTCGCCCGCGGCGCGAGGAGCGTGACCTGCTGTGCCTTCGCCCGCGTCTGGTGAGGGTGGCGGCCCCTCCCCGGGCCGGCGCCCGTGCCGCCCGCCAGGGGAGGGACCTTTCCGGGCGGCCTCCGGGCGGCGCCCGCGGCCATAGAAAGCTATACTAACCTGGTCTCGCCCCAGGTCTGTGGTTGCGGGCGCCTCTGCGCCCTAGTCCATGGCAGACGAGGTCGAAGGGATCCACGTAAGCGCGGGCGCGGGCTCGCGCGAGCATGGCTCGTCCTAGAGGTAAGTCGTACCGCCCGAACAGCCGACTTCAGGGCACGGTGCCCTGCGGGCGAGAGGGCCACCAGTGAGGGGTACGCCCCCGAGCGAGCGCCCCGGTACGCGAGTGTGGGGTCAAATACCAGGTCAGCTGGGGTGGGACGCATCACAGGAACCGCGCCTTGCGGCCCGCGCGACGGGCGGCGGGGCGCCTCGGGTTGGGAGTCGCGCCCATGAAGATCGCCGCTCGCTCGCTGGCAGCGCTCACCGTCGCCCTGGCCGCGGCGCTCGGGGGGTGCGCGCTGCCCGCGGCGGCCGACCCCGCCTCGCTCGCAGGGGCCCTGCGGGGCTCCGTGACCACGAGCGTCGAGCAGGCGCGCGCCGAACGCGCGGCCTCGCTCGTGCCGGCGCAGGAGATCCCCACCCTCAAGACCGCGGGCCGCCTCACCGTGGGCGTCCGCGCGGACGCGGGGTGCCCCGCCGCCTTCACCGGCGCCGACGGCGAGCTCGAGGGCTACTACGTGGACTTCGCCTCGGCGCTGGCGGAGGAGATGGGCCTGAGGGTCACCTTCGTGAGCGTGAGCGGCGTGGACGCCGCGCTCTCCGACTCGGTCGACGCCGTCCTGGGCGTGCGCTCGGGCGAGTCCGCCGTCGCCACCATCGTCGCGCCCTTCGAGGACGAGGGCGTGGGGCTCTTCGGGAAGGGCGCCTCCGACGTGCCCGACGCCGCCGCGCTCGCTGGCGCGACCGTCGGCGCGCAGGATAGCTCCTCCTCCCTGCGCGCGCTCGGGGCCACCGACCTGGCCGTCCGGACCAGGACCTACGCCAACGTGAACGCCGCCTTCGACGCGCTCGACGCCGGCGAGGTCGACTACGTCCTGTGCGACGTCAACTCCGGCGGCTACCTCTCGACCTTCTACGACGACGTCTCGCTCGCGGGCACCATCGCCGCCCCCTCGCGGCAGGGCGTGGCGCTCCTCTCCTCAGACCAGGCGCTCGAGTCCGCCGTCGACGAGGCTTACGCGAGGCTCGAGTCCAACGGCCGCCTCGCCTGCATCCGCGCGCGCTGGTTCGGCACGGGCGAGAGGCTCGGGGAGGGCTCGGTGGTCCGCGCCGCGCAGTAGGCCGCCGCGCGGGGAGCGCCTCCGCGCCCGGGCCGCGCGTCCTTCTCGCCCGCCCGCCCCGCGATTCCCGGTGTCGCTTCCCGCGAAGAATGGGTAAGGAGAGGGTACGGGACGCCGGTCGCCGGGGGAGGCCCCGAGGCGGGTCGCCCGCTGAGGCGGGAGCGCCGCCGCGTCCCGCGCATACGTTCGCGACGGTCACAAGGAGGCAACCATGGTGGATATCAAGATCTCGGGCCGCAGAGTCACGGTTTCGGACGCCATGCGCACGCGCGTCGAGTCCAAGATAGGCGACGCCCTGAAGGTCTTCGACATCAAGCCCATGACGTGCGACGTCGTGCTGAGAGTGGACAAGAACCCCGCCAACCTCGACCGCAAGACCTGCGAGGTCACGGTCTTCGTGCGCGACAACGTGGTCCGCGTCGAGGCCAGCAACGACGACCTCTACGCCGCGGTGGACGAGGCGGCCGACAAGGTCACCCGCCAGCTGCGCAAGTACAAGACGCGCGTGATCGACAAGCGCCAGTGCGCACGCAGGCCCGAGGTCGCGGCCGAGCGCGTCAAGGACCTCTCCGACCTGCTCGAGCCCCTGCCCGAGGAGGAGGACGACACCCTGGTGCGCGAGAAGTACGTGGACCTCGCGCCGATGAGCGTGGACGAGGCCATCTTCCAGGCGGACCTGCTCGGTCATGACTTTTATGTGTTCGAGAATGACGAGACGGGCTTGGTGAACGTACTCTATCACCGTAAGAACGGTGGGTACGGAATCATCAAGCCGAAGATTGAGAGCGAAGATGGCGAAGCCGAGCGCTAGCGAGGACGTCCAGGGCAACGAGGCTGATTCGTCGGCAGAGGCGGGAGCCGCCACCAAGGCGGCTCCCGCCGACGTCATACGGGTCGGCAAGGCCTACCACCAGAAGGCCTCCTGCCACATCATCGTGGACTCGACGGCGGACTACTCGCCCGAGGTCGCCCGCCAGCTCGGCGTGGAGGTCATCCCCTTCCACTACGTGGACCAGGACGGCGAGCACGAGGACGACCTCTGGCAGACCAGGGACCCGCACGAGTTCTACGAGTACATGCGCAAGCACCCGGACGTCCACTTCAAGACGCAGGCGGTCACGCCCGGCCACTACTTCGAGGTCTTCGAGCGCGCGGCGCTCTCGGGGCTGCCGGCCATCTACATGAGCCTGCCGGCGGGCCTGTCCTCCTCGATCGACTCGGCGCGCCAGGCGGCGGACATGATTCGCGAGAAGTATCCGGACTACGAGCTCTACGTCCTGGACAACCGCTGCGACTCGGCGGCCGGCGAGCTGCTCGCGATCGAGGTCGTGCGCCAGGCCACGAGCGGCCTCTCCGCGCGCGAGGTCTTCGAGTGGGCGCGCGACGCGCGCTACTTCGTCCACGGCTACTTCACGCTGGACAACTTCAACGCGCTCAAGGCGGGCGGCCGCATCCCGCCGGCCGCGGCCAACGTGGGCAGCAAGCTGGACATCAAGCCTGAGCTCTCCTACGACACCAACGGCGCCCTCACGCTGCGCGGCATGTGCCGCGGCCGCAAGAAGGCGCTTCGCGCGATCCTGCAGGACTTCCGCGACAACTACTCCTATGACACCTCGCTGCCCCTCGCGATCGTCTCGACCGACGCCGAGAAGGACGCGGACTGGCTCGAGAAGGAGGTCCGCAAGGAGAAGGGCTGCGAGGACGTGACGATCATCCGCAGCCAGGTCTCGCCGATCCTGGGCTCGCACGTGGGGCCCGGCATGGTGGCCCTGGTGTTCTGGGGCACCGACCGCCGCGAGAAGGTCTCGCTCACGGACCGGATCGCCCGCAAGGTGCGCAGCTCGAGGTAGCGAGAGGGAGAGGGTCTGCCGCCGCGCGTGGCGACGGCAGTGCCGCCGTGCGCGGCGGGAGCGAACGAGGTGGGAGAGATGATCCGCAGGGTCGCGTTCATAGGGACGGGCATCATGGGTGCCCCCATCGCCGGCCACATCCTGGACGCCGGCTTCGAGCTCACGGTCCACAACCGCACCAAGGAGAAGGCCGAGGGGCTTCTCGCCCGCGGCGCCTCCTGGGCCGAGAGCCCGGCTGCGGCCGCGCGCGACGCGGACGTGGTCTTCACGATGCTCGGCTACCCCGACGACGTGGAGGACGTCTACCTCACGACCGAGGGGCTCATCCGCACCGTGCGCAAGGGGGCATGGATGGTGGACCTCACCACCTCCTCGCCCCAGCTCGCGCGCGACATCCACGACGCGGCGGAGGTCATGGACAAGCACGCCGTCGACTGCCCGGTGACGGGGGGCGAGGAGGGCGCCCGCGCGGGCACTCTCACGCTCATGCTCGGCGCGCGCGAGGAGGAGGTCGCGCCGCTCCTGCCGGTCCTCGAGACCTTCTCGGACTCCGTCTACTACTTCGACGAGCCGGGCGCCGGCCAGGTGGCCAAGCTCTGCAACCAGGTCTCGCTCGCGTCCTGCATGGTGGGCTACGCCGAGGCTATCTCGCTCGCCAAGCAGGCGGGGCTCGACCAGCGCAAGGTCGTCGACCTCGTCGCGCACGGCATGGGCGGCTCGGTGGCGCTCCAGCGCCTGGCGCCCAAGTCCGTGGACGGCGACTTCAGGCCGGGCTTCCTCTCCGAGCACCTGCGCAAGGACGTGGGGCTCGCCCTCGCCGAGGCCGACGACCTCGACCTCACGCTGCCCGGGACGCAGAACGCCTTCGACCTCTACGACGTCCTGTGCCGCGTGGGCGGCAAGCGCCTGGGCACCCAGGCGGTCTCGCTGCTCTACGAGGGCCAGGCGGAGACGGCCAAGGCGGGCCTCGACTGGTCCCTGCTCGACGAGGACGACTACGCCGAGGGCGACGCGTTCGACGCCGCCGACGCCGCGGCCGACGCCGCGGGCGCGGACCAGGCGCCGGCTCGCGGGGGCGCCGCGGGCGAAGGAGCGCACGGCGGCTCCGGCAGCGAGCCCAAGTACTACCACGGCGTGGGGTACTTCAGGCCCCACGGCGGCGCGTAGCGCCCAGGGCGGGGCGCATCGGCCGGGCGGAGCCTGCCCGCGGCGCCACGTCCTTCTCGCGCGCGCACGAAACGAAGGGAACAATGCAAGAGAATGAATAGCGAAACAATCCAGAGCTCCATCGCGGTGTTCATCGACTACGAGAACCTCGCGCTGGGGACCGGAAAGCGCAGGCGCAACGGCCACCAGGAGCCGGGTCCCACGCCCGACGTCAAGCGCATCCTGGAGCGGCTCGTGGACAAGGGCCGCATCGTCGCCAAGCGCGCCTACTGCGACTGGCAGCGCTTCGACAACGCGGTCACGCCCATGCACGAGCTGGGCATCGAGCTGATAGAGATCCCGGACCGCGCCTACACGGGCAAGAACTCCGCGGACATCCGCCTGTCGGTCGACGCGGTGGAGATGTGCCTCACCAAAGACCACATCGACACCTTCGCGATCCTCTCGGGCGACTCGGACTTCTCGCCGCTCGTCTCCAAGCTGAAGGAGTTCGGCAAGACGGTGATCGGCGTCGGCATGAAGGAGTCCACGAGCACGCTGCTCGCCGAGGTCTGCGACGAGTTCATCTTCTACGAGGACATCGCGAGCACCGCCGGCATCCCGAGCTTCGAGGGCAAGGTGCCCAAGGAGAAGTACCCCTGCTACGAGCTGCTCTTCGAGACCGTCGACGCGCTCGAGCGCGAGGCGGACGGGGCCGTGGTGGCCTCGCGCATCAAGGACACGATGCGCCGCAAGAAGCCGCAGTTCTCCGAGCGCACCTACGGGTACCGCTCCTTCAGCAACCTCTTGAGGGAGGCCTCCAAGCTGGGGCTCATAGAGATCCACCAGGACCCCAAGAGCGGGACCATCGCGGTCGACGGCTTTTGCGAGTAGGCCGGCAGCGCAGGCGCCCGGCAGTGCAGCGACAGAAGGGGATAAGGACACATGGCAGAAGACACTAGACGCAGCGCAAGCCCGGAGGAGTCCCGAGACGCCCTCCTCGACCAGCTCGGGAGCGCGAATCGCCGCCGTCGCCAGGAGGCCTCGCACCAGCTGGCGATCATGGCGAAGTACGCACCGGACGTCCTGATCGACCACGCGGACGCGCTCGAGGAGGCGCTCTTCCGCCCCGAGGCGCAGACGCGCTGGGAGTGCCTCGACGCCCTGGCCGACCTGGCCGAGCACGACCCGGCCAAGGTCCTAGGCGCCTTCGAGGGCGCCGAGGCGTCGCTGTTCGACGAGGACTCGGCGGCCGTGCGCCTGGCGGCGTTCCGCTTCATCGCGCGCGTCGGCGCCACCTCTCCCGAGCACTCCGACAAGGCCTGGCCGCTGCTCGACGAGGCCATCCAGTGCTTCCACGGCGACCCGGAGTACCGCGACATGCTGCAGGCGCTCATCGAGTTCGTGAAGGGCGACATCTCCGACGAGGCGCGCGACGCCCTGGTGGCGCGCGTCGACTTCGACGCCAACAAGGGGTCGTCGGCCGGCTACATCAGGGCCTACTCGCGCCAGATCATCGACGAGGCCAAGGCCGCGGCCAAGCGCTAAGCCTCGCTTGGGGCTGCGGAGAAGCCGTAGGGCCTGCCGCGCTCCTGGGGGCGCCGCGTCGCGCCGCTGTACCATAGCGCTGCCGCCCGCTCCCGCGGGGCGGCTTCGACGCCGCCCGCTGGGTGGCCTGAAGTTAGGGGGATTACCACATGGACGACACTTCCAAGGACAAGGACCAGGCCGCCGCGAAGGCCGACAAGTCCGAGAAGGCTGACAAGGACGCAAAGGCCGACAAGTCCGAGAAGGCGGACAAGTCTGAGAAGGCCGCGAAGGCCGACAAGGCCGCGAAGGCCGATAAGGACGCGAAGTCCGCGTCCAAGCGCTCCTCGAAGCGCGGCGGCAAGGGCGCGGGCGCGCGGCTCGCCGTCGTCGGCGTCGTCTGCCTCCTCGTGGGCTGCCTCGTCGGCGGCTTCGTGGGCTATCGCTTCGTGGGCGACGCCACCGCGCCGCTGTCCGGCAAGACCACCCTCTCCGAGGGCCAGCTCGACACGGTGCTCGGCACCTACACCTACAAGGGCGAGAAGCACGAGGTCACCGCCCGCGAGGCCATCCTCGAGACCACGACCCTCGACGCCGCCAAGAACGACGACGGCACCTACAACGTTCCCTCCGTCGACAACGTCCTCTCCATCGCCCGCAACGGCATCGTGGCGCAGGACGCCGCCGACCGCGGCGTCACGGTGAGCGACGACGAGGTCGCCTCCTACGCGCAGAGCACCATCGGCTCGAGCGACTACGCGACCATCGCCTCGACCTACGGCATGGACGAGGACCAGGTCAAGTCCCTCATGACCTCCTCTGCCACCATGAAGAAGCTGCACGACCAGATCGTGACGGTCAGCGTGCCGAGCGTGCCCGACGCCCCGTCGTCGCCCGCGAGCGGCCAGGAGAGCACGCCGACCGCCGAGTACGCGAGCTACATCATCAACCTCGTCGGCGACGAGTGGGACTCCAACGCCAACACCTGGGCCCGCACCGACGGCCAGTACTACGCGGCGCTCTCCAGCTACACCATCTCCAACGACTCCGCCACCTACGACGCCGCCCAGGCGGCCTACTACGTGGCCTACTCCAACTACAGCTCCGCCAACTCCGAAGCCACCTCGCAGTGGACCAACTACGTGAACGGCCTGCTCTCCAACGCGACCATCTCGCTCGGCACACTGATGGCCTAGCGGCGAGAGGGACCCGATGCGCCTCATCATAAGCAGCTGCCTGCTCGGCGTGGCCTGCCGCTACGACGGTAGATCCAAGCCGAGCGCCGCCGTCCGGGACCTCGCGCGCAAGGCCGAGGTCGTGGGCGTCTGCCCAGAGGCGGCCTCGGGCCTGCCGGTGCCGCGCCCGCCCGCGGAACAGCGCGGAGGGCGGGTCCTTCTCGCCGACGGCACCGACGTCACGGAGGAGTTCCGGCTGGGCGCCGCCCGCTCGCTCGCCAAGGTGCGCGCGCGGCCGGCGCCGCTCGCCGTACTCAAGGCGAAGAGCCCGTCCTGCGGGGTGCACCACATCTACGATGGTACGTATACCGGTTCTTTGACCGAGGGGGAGGGCGTCTTCGCCCGCCTGCTCGAGGAGGAGGGGATCTGCGTGGTGAGCGAGGAAGTAGTCGAGAGCTGCAAGCCGTCCGTGGAGCATCCCGTCGCGATCGTGCTGGGGACCGGCCTGGGGCACCTCGCCAAGCTGGTGCGGCCCGTCCGCAGGGTCGACTACCACGACGTCGAGGGCTTCCCGGAGGAGGCGCGCCCGATGGCGGGCCACAGCTTCGAGGCCACGATCGGCAGCATCGACGACGTGCCCGTGGTCGTCTACCCGGGGCGCATCCACCTCTACCAGGGCTACTCAGCCGCCGAGGTGACCTCGCTCGTGCGCCATGCGCACCGTCTCGGCTGCCGCGACGTGATCTTCGCGTGCGCGACGGGCGCCATCCGGGGCAACGCCGAGCCGGGCCTGGGCATCCTGTGCGACCAGATCAACCTCACCGGGCGCAATCCGCTGGCGGAGTGGGACGAGGTGCGCGGGGTAGACAACCCGTTCGTGGACATGACCGATGCCTACTCGCCCTACCTGCGCACGCTCGCGCGCTCGGTGGCGGAAGACGAGGGCATCGAGGTCGCCGAGGGCGTCTACGCCGGGGTGCTCGGCCCTTGCTTCGAGACCGAGGCCGAGGTCCGCGCCCTGGCGGGGCTGGGCGTCTCCTACGTGGGGATGTCCACGGTGAACGAGGTCATCATGGCCCGCGCGCTGGGCATGAACGTGCTGGGGCTCACGCTGGCGACGAACTACTCGGGCGCGAGCGACACGTCGCACCAGAGCGTGCTCGAGGAGTCCGGCCGCAAGGAGGAGGAGTTCCAGAAACTGGTGCGCGGCGTGCTCAGGATGCTGTAGCGCCGTCGGTCGCGTGCCCGCTGCGCTGGCGGATGCCAGCGCCGGCCGGGTGCGTGAATTGAATTTCGAAAAGCAACACCGTTGCACCAAGTCATGCAGGGACGGCAGATGAAATTGGAGGCAGGACGGATTCCGCATCCGTCCTGCCTCCGTCTCCTCTAGCATCCCTTTTGCTGCTGCTGGCTCCCGCCGGAAGGGAGACGGCGATGAGGGACGGCAAGAGGAAGCACATGGACAAGGATAGCAGGGTGGCCATCGAGGAAG